>NZ_JBNHGE010000008.1:0-106972 GCF_059090935.1 Arthrobacter sp. Y3223166
CGGCCGCCGCGGCGAGCGCGTCCCGCTGTTCGGTGGACGGTTCGGCGTCGGCCGGGGCATCCTCGGCGGCCTGTGCCGCGGCCAGCCGCGCGGTGATGTCGGCCAGCTTCTGCTGTTCGGTGACGATGTTGGCCTCGGCGGCCTGCACCAGTTTGGCCAGCCGTTCGCTCTCCCCGGTGGCGGAGCGCAGCGCCGAGCCCAGCTGCCCCAGGCGTTCGGCGACCGCGGCCAGCCGGGCGTCGGACTCGTGCAGCTGCTCAAGGGCGGCCTCTGCCCGCAGCCTGGCCTCGTCGCGGCGCGAGGTGGCGCCGGCGATCGCGAACTTGGCCCGCTCGGCCCGGGCCGTGGCGGCTTCGAGCCTGTGCATGGTCTCGTCCACCGCTGCCTGGACCTCCAGCAGGCTGGGGCCGCCGGCGGACCCGCCGCGCGCCGAGCAGGCGGTAAAAATATCCCCGTCCCGGGTGACGGCGGTCAGCGCCGGGTCGGCCGCGATGACCCCTGCCGCCATCGGGAGGTCCGCCACGACGACGGCGGAGCCCAGCAGTGTGCGCACCGTTCCTTCGACGCCCCGCTTGGCCTGGACCAGGCCGGCCGCGGGGATCGCCCCGTCCGGGAGTTCCGCCCTGCCGCCGGCGCTTCCGCCCGCCGGCACCGGGGCGCCGGCGATGAGGAGGTCCACCTGGCCGGCGTCGTCGGCCTTCATCAGTTCCAGCGCCCGGACGGCGGCGTCGGGGTCCGCGACGGCGACGGCTTCGGCCAGCGGCCCCAGGGCGGCCGCAATCGCCGCCTCATAGCCGGGCTCCACCGTGATCAGGTCCGCCAGCGGGGCCAGCACGCCCTCGGTTCCGGAGGCCAGCAGCAGCTCACTGCCGTCCCGCCGGTTCAGCCCGACTTCCAGCGCCTCCTTGCGCGCGGCGAGGGCGTCGCGTTCGCGTTCGGCCTCGCGTTCGTCGGCCCGCAGCTGCTCCAGCTCCGCCTCAATGACGGCGAGCTCGTCGCTGGCGTCCTCGTACGCGGCGTCCAGGCCCTCTTCGCCCTGTTCCACCCCGGCCACCTGCGACTCCAGCGCGGCGAATTCGGCCTGCGCCTGGCGCCGACGTTCCTCGCCCTCGCCGATCGAGGCGCGGAGCCGGCCCAGCTCGGCCTCGGCGGACTCCACCCGGGACCTGGCTGCCCCCACCTGGCCGGCCAGCCTGGCCAGTCCCTCGCGCCGGTCCGCGGCGGCGCGCAGGATGCCGGTCAGCCGCTTTTCCTCGTCCTCGGCAGCCCGTTCGGCGGCGGCGCGGCCTTCGATCGCGTCGTCGAGGGCGGCCCGGCGGTCCTCGAGCTCGAACTCCAGCTCGGCCTGCTCCTCGCGGACCTCGGCCGCCTGCTGTTCCAGGACCTCCGGGTCCCGCCCGCCCTCCGGTTCCCGGTCCGCGGAGCCGAGCAGCCGCCGTCGTTCATTGGCCAGGCCGGCGAGGGCGCGGAAGCGTTCGCGGGTGGACGAGAGCTGGTAGCAGCGCTCGCGCGCGGCGTTGAGCTCCGGGGTGGCTTCGGCCGCCAGCCGCTCCAGCTCGGCCAGGCGCCGGCGCCCGGACTCCAGGGTCTTCTCCACCTCGGCCTGCCGGGTCTTCAGCGCGGCCTCGTCCGCCACTTCCTGGGCCAGGGAGGTGCTCAGCTCCACCAGCTCGTCGGCGAGCAGCCGGGCCCGGGCATCGCGGACCTCGAACTGGACCTGCTGGGCCCGGCGGGCCACCTCGGCCTGCTTGCCCAGCGGCGTCAGCTGCCGGCGGATCTCGCCGGTGAGGTCGGTCAGCCGCTGCAGGTTGGCCTGCATGGACTCCAGCTTCCGCACCGTTTTTTCCTTGCGGCGCCGGTGCTTGAGAATGCCGGCGGCTTCCTCCACGAAGCCCCGGCGGTCCTCCGGCGTCGCGTGCAGCACCTTGTCCAGCTGGCCCTGGCCGACGATCACGTGCATCTCCCGGCCCAGCCCGGAGTCCGAGAGCAGTTCCTGGATGTCCAGCAGCCGGCAGCTGCTGCCGTTGATGGCGTATTCGGAGCCGCCCGTGCGGAACAGGGTGCGGGAGATGGTGACTTCGGAGTATTCGATCGGCAGGGCGCCGTCGGCATTGTCGATGGTCAGCGACACGTGCGCCCGGCCCAGCGGCGGGCGGCCCGCCGTGCCGGCGAAGATGACGTCCTCCATCTTGCCGCCGCGCAGCGTCTTGGCGCCCTGCTCCCCCATCACCCAGGCGAGGGCGTCCACCACGTTGGACTTTCCCGACCCGTTCGGACCGACCACGGCGGTGACGCCGGGCTCGAAGTCGAAGGTCGTCGCCGACGCAAAAGACTTAAAGCCCCGCACAGTCAGAGATTTAAGATGCACGTTGTGTCTCCCGCGGCGGACGTTTTCCTTGCCTCAATCTACCGTGCCCGCCGCGGATACACGGGCACGACGGGCTTGTCGCGGTGGACAAACGTGTGGAGCGGCCGGCGTGTGCAGGTGCGCGCATCCCGGCGGGCGGGGTGGCAACCTTGTGTAAGGGCCACGGAGAACTACCCTGAAGGCCAGTCCACGTCCGGTGAGGAGTGCTTTCGCCAGTGTCAGATCCAGCCCGTCATCCAGGGCAGCGCATTGCCGCCATTGTCCCCTGCCACAACGAAGAACAGACAGTCGCCACCGTCATCCGGGATCTGGAGCTCGCCGTCCCGGGGATAACGGTCTATGTCTACGACAACAACAGTTCCGACCGGACCGCCGAGCTGGCGCGGGCCGCCGGCGCCATCGTCCGGACGGAAACGCGCAAGGGCAAGGGCAACGTCATCCGGCGGGCGTTTGCCGATATTGACGCCGATATCTACGTCACGATCGACGGCGACGACACGTACGAGGCAGCGGACCTGCCACGCCTGATCGACGCCCTGTTGGACGGCCCCTACGATCATGTGCTCGGCGTTCGTGCCGACACGTCGGAAACCGGGTCGTACCGCCCGGGGCACGCCATGGGGAACCGGATGTTCAACAGGGTCGTCAGCGTCCTCTTCCGATCCCAGGTTTCGGACATGTTGTCGGGATATCGCGTCTTTTCGCGCCGCTTCGTTAAGTCATTCCCCGCCGTGTCCAAGGAATTCGAAATCGAGACCGAATTCACGGTGCACGTCACGTCACTGCGGCTGCCGCAGGCCGAGGTCGAGGTCGGATTCCGCCAACGGCCCGAGGGGAGCGAAAGCAAGCTCAATACCTATTCGGACGGCTTCAAAATCCTGTCCCTCATCTTCGAGCTCGTCCGGCATGAACGGCCGGCCCTCTTCCACGGCATCATCGCCGCGGTGCTGGCACTGGCTTCGCTGGGGTTGGGGGTGCCCGTGATCGTCGAGTTTTTCGAGACCGGCCTGGTGCCCCGCTTCCCGACGGCGATCCTGGCTGCTGCCGTGATGGGCCTGGCTGTACTGGTGGGTTGTATCGGCATCATCCTCGACGGCCTAAAGCGGGGACGGCATGAAGCAGCGCGCCTGGCATACCTGCGCCTGGAGCCGCCGCAGCACCGGCAGGATGCAGGCGGGGCGTGGGCAGACCCGGCCCACGCGCGTCTGGACGGGACTGACACGTGAGCGATTCATCGGCACGTTCCCCCCGTGCCCGGGCCGGCGGCCCGAGGGGTGTGCGCACCGCTTGGACTGCGGCGGACTACTGGTGGCTTACAGTCTTGGGCGCCTCCGCTTTCCTGGCCACGGCTTTTCTGTGGGTGGCGAACCACCCCGGGCGGATGACGAATGATTCCTCCCATCAGCTCAAGCAGGTTCTCGGCCTGATTCCGCTGGACGACTGGCACCCCGCCGTCATGACCGTCGGCTGGACAGGTTTGTACAGACTGACCGGCGACGTCGGCTCGCTGGTGCTGGTGCAGGTCGCGGTGACGTTCAGTGCCGCGCTGCTCTTGGCCATCTATCTTCACGATCTCACCCGCAGCCGGCTCATGTCCTCGCTCGCCCTCGCGATTCCGTTGCTGCCGTTCACCATCACGTTCCTGGGCGTGTTGTGGAAGGACGTGCACATGATGATCGCGTTCTTCAGCGGCACCGTCCTCATCCTGCTCGCCGAGCGCTTCCCGAGGCTCCGGTATCCGTTGCTCGCCCTGTCGCTGTTGTTCCTGCTGTACGGAGCGATGGTCCGGAAAAACGCGTTCTTTGCGATCCTTCCCCTCGTCTTCCTCCTCTACCGGGCCTGGCGGAACGCATCCCCCAAGCGGCGCAGACGGCTGACAGCCAACCGGCGACGCGTGCGGGGCGGATATGTCATGGCCGCCGCGACGTTCCTGGTGTTGATACTGGGCACGGGCGGGGCGTTCAACGTCGCATTCCAGCCCAAACCCACCGGCCAGCTATCCCAAGTCTTCCTCGACGACATCATCTTCACCGTGCCCGCCGAAGAGATAAGGGACGCGGATATTCCCCAGGAACTGGAAGACAAACTGCTTGCCGCCCGCGAAAAATGCCGGGCCGAAGAAGCTATTTGGGATGCCTATTGGAAGTGCTACGGCCGCGGGGCAACCGGCAAATCCTTTGAACCGATCGCTTATCAGTCGGAGGTCCGGGACCTGTGGATTGATGAAGTGGTGACGCATCCGGCCCGCTACCTGTACTACCGCGCCGAGACGTACGCCCGGTTCCTCTTCACCAGCAAGCTGGAATTCGTCGGTACCGGCGCGGAGGTTGTCCCCGCTGAGTACCGCGTGGAGCCGTCGAAGGCGGACAACATCCTCTACGACTACGTGGTTGAGTTCGGCCTGAAGACTTTTCCCTGGTTTTTTAAGGCCTGGTTTTGGCTCGCCGCCTCGATAGCGCTGATCGTGGCCCTCCCCAAGGCACGGCAACTGCGGCCGCAGGTCGCGGCCCTGGGCTGGTCGGCGCTCCTCTACCTGGTGGGATACTTCCCCATAGTGCCGGCAGCCGACTACCGCTACAGCTATTGGCCCGCCGTCGCCTGCACACTTGCAGGGGTGCTCTTTCTGGCGGACCGCCGCTTAAACAACAAGGGAATTCCAAAGGATTCCAGCCCGCATCCAGGTGGATCCGAACGCCCCCTCGAATCACGCTCCGGGGCCCCCGAGTAACGTCTGCAAGGCGATCCGAGGCACGGGCAAAGGCAGCCGGAGAGACAATGACCACACACGCATGCCATTCTCTGCATGTGCGGAACGCTGGTTCGGGGTGCATAGTTAAGAGTTCGGGTACCAATGGGGGATTCTCCGTGTACAGGTGAACGTCCCCGAAGACGAATAAAGGCTGGATATTGATCGGTAACGCGACGTTTCGACATGACAACACGGCGCTGCTGGCCGTCTCGAGCGTGGAGGCCCCGGTAGCCGTCACTTCCGCCGACTTCGACGACCGGCTGGCACCCAGCCTGAAGCGCCTGAAGCTCTCCCGGAAGCTGCTGGAACGTGTTGCCGGCGTGACCGAACGCCGCTGGTGGTCGCCCGGTTCATCATTCGACGACGCCGCCATCGAAGCCGGCGCCAAGGCCCTCGCCGAGGCCGGCGTGGAGCCGGGCCAGATCGGCCTGCTGATCAACACCTCCGTCACCCGCAAGAACCTTGAGCCGTCCGTCGCGGTGAAGATCCACCACGGGCTGGGGCTGCCGTCGTCGGCCATGAACTTCGACCTGGCCAACGCCTGCCTGGGCTTCGTCAACGGAATAACGCTGGCCGCCAACATGATCGATGCCGGGCAGATCAAGTACGCGCTGATCGTCGCCGGCGAGGACGCGCAGCCGACCCAGGAAACCACCTTCGAGCGGCTGAACCACCCGGATTCCACCCGCGCCGACTACCTGCGCGAATTCGCCACGCTGACCCTGGGGTCCGGGGCCGCCGCGGCCGTGATCGGCCCCGCCGACGCCCACCCCGGCTCGCACCGGATCCTCGGCGGCGTCTCCCGCGCGGGCACCGAACACCACGAGCTGTGCGTCGGCGGGCCCGCCGGCATGTTCACGGACACCAAGGGCCTGCTGGAGAACGGGCTGGAACTGGTGGTCAACGCCTGGCACGAGGCCCACCGCGACGGCTGGAACTGGACCGCCATGGACCGGTACGTCACGCACCAGGTCTCCACCTCGTATACCAACGCGATCATCAAGGCCGTCAACCTGGTCCGCGAGCGTGTGCCGATCACCTTCCCGAAGTGGGGCAACGTGGGGCCTGCCTCGCTGCCGATGACCCTCGCCCAGGAGGCCCAGACGCTGGGCACCGGCGACCGCGTGCTCTGCATGGGCGTGGGCTCCGGCCTGAACACCACCATGATGGAGATTGCGTGGTAGACACCCCCCTCTGGCCCGGCGTCGACCCGGCCTGGTCCCGCCGCGTCCGCGTTCGCTCCACCGCCGCCGTAGACCAGGCCGGCAGCGCCCACACCTGGCACCTTCTGGACAACGGCCCGCAGCTGGCCGAACGCGGCATCGAACCAGCCGGCACCCTGCTGTGCGTGCACGGCAACCCCACCTGGTCCTACCTGTGGCGCAGCCTGCTGGCCGCCGCCGGTGACGCCGCGGCCCCGTGGCGCGTGGTCGCCGTCGACCAGCTGGACATGGGCTTCTCCGAACGCACCGGCAGCTTCCGCCGGCTCGAGGACCGGATCACCGACCTGGGCGACCTGACCGCAGAACTGGGCATCACCGGCCCCGTCGTCACCGTCGGACACGACTGGGGCGGCGTGATCTCGCTGGGCTGGGCCACCCGGCACCGCGACCAGCTCGCCGGCGTCGTCCTGACCAACACCGCCGTCCACCCCGCCGGGTTCGGGCTGCCCGCCCCGCTCAAACTGGCGCTGCACCCCGCTGTGCATCGCTGGGGAACGACGACGTCGGCCGCCTTCCTGCGCGTCACGCACGCCCTGGCGCATCCTCCGTTGGCGAAGGACGTCAGGGCCGCGTTCATGGCCCCGTACCGGCACGCGGCCCGCCGCACCGGGGTGGGCAACTTCGTGGCCGACATCCCGGCCGACGAGGCCGCGCCCAGCTGGGACGCGCTGAACGGGGTGGCCGAGGGCATCCGCAGCCTGGACGTTCCGGCGCTGATCCTGTGGGGCCCCAGGGATCCCGTGTTCTCCGACCGCTACCTGCGCGACCTGCTGGACCGGCTGCCGCAGGCCGATGTGCACCGCTTCGAAGGCGCCGGGCACCTGCTCCCCGAAGACCGCGACATCGCCGGCCCCGTGTTCACCTGGCTCGACGCCGCCGTGGCCGGCGGCGGGCACGCGGCCGCCGCCCAAGGGCCCCGGGTTGCGGCCCCCTTCCGCTCCATGCTCGCCGAACTGGACGAACGCCGGACCGACGACTCCCCCGCCGTCGTCGACATGGCCCCGCTGGGCGCCGCGGCGGCAGGAAAGCGGACGCTGTCCTGGGCCGAGCTCGCCGGCCAGGTGGACCTGCTCGCCGGCGGCCTGGCCGGGATCGGCGTGAAAGCAGGCGACCGCGTCAACCTGCTGGTGCCGCCCGGCATCGAACTGACCAGCCTGATCTACGCCTGCCTGAAGCTCGGCGCCGTTATCGTGGTGGCGGACGCCGGGCTGGGACCCGCCGGCCTGAGCCGTGCCATCAAGGGGGCCGGCCCCCGGTTCATCATCGGCATCGAACGCGCCTTCGCGGCCGCGCGGCTGTTCGACTGGCCGGGCGAGCGGATCAGCGTGACCGAAATGGGCGGGGCCAAGCGCCGGCTCTACGGGGTCGCTTACACCGTGCCCGAACTGCTCGAATCCGCCGCCGCTGCTGCGGCTGGCCCGGCCGGCGGCCGCGCCGGGCGCACCGCCCCCGAGCCCGACGACGACGCCGCCATCCTCTTCACCTCCGGCTCCACCGGGCCGGCCAAGGGCGTCGTCTATACGCACCGCCGGCTGGCCGCCATGCGGGACACCCTCAAGGAGACCTACGGGCTGGAAGCCGGCACCTCGCTGGTGGCCGGCTTTGCGCCGTTCGCCCTGCTGGGCCCGGCGCTGGGGGCCACCTCGGTGACCCCGGACATGGACGTCACCGCGCCCAAGACGCTCACCGCCGCGGCCCTGGCCGATGCTGCCGCGGCGGTCAGCGCCACCGCCGTCTTCGCCTCGCCGGCCGCCCTCGCGAACGTGCTCGCCACCGCCGACGGCCTCACGGACGAACACCGGGTGGCCCTGGCCGACGTGAAGCTGCTGCTCTCGGCCGGCGCGCCGATCCCCGAGCCGCTGCTGGCCAAGGTGCAGTCGCTGATGCCGTCCGCCCAGCTGCACACCCCCTACGGCATGACCGAAGCGCTGCCGGTGACGGACATCAGCCTGGCGGAAATCCGCGCGGCCGGTTTCGGGAACGGCGTCTGCGTCGGCACCCCCGTGGCCGGGGCCACGGTGGCCATCGCTGCGGTGGCCCCGGACGGCAGCGTGGCGGAACTGCCGACGACCGACCCCAACGTCACCGGGGAGATCCTCGTGAGCGCCCCGCACGTCAAGGACCGGTACGACCGGCTCTGGGTCACGCAACGGCACAGCGCGTCCGTGCCCGGCTGGCACCGCACCGGCGATGTGGGCCATCTCGACGCCCATGGGCGCCTGTGGGTCGAGGGCCGGCTGGCGCACATCATCACGACGGCGAACGGCGTCGCAACCCCGGTGGCCGCCGAGCAGGCCGCGGAAACGCACGACGGCGTCCGGCTTGCCGCCGTCGTCGGCGTCGGTCCCGCGGGCGCCCAGGTCCCGGTCGCGGTGCTGGAGACCGCGCCGCCGTCCTCGAAGCCGGACACCGCGCCGTACGCCCTCGGCGCCGAGGTGCGCACCGCCGTCGCCCGCGCCACGGGTCTGGAGCTGGCCGCCGTCCTGGTGCTGCCCGAGCTGCCCACCGACATCCGGCACAACTCCAAGCTCGACCGCGCCGGGCTGGCCGTGTGGGCCGGCAAGGCGCTGGCCGGCGGACGGATCACCACACCATGAGCGCCGCCGAAACCCGGACCGTCCTCGTCACGGGTGCCAGCGGGATGCTCGGCGCCGCCGTGGCCCGGCTGCTGCTGGCGGAGGGCCACGGCGTCCGCACCTTCCAGCGCCGCCCCGCCGCCGGCGTGGGCTCCGCCGTCGGGACCGTCCTCGGTTCGCTGACGGACGCCGGCGCCGTCGCCCGGGCCGTCGAGGGAGTCGACGCCGTGATCCACCTGGCGGCGAAAGTTTCGTTCACCGGCCAGTGGAGCGAGTTCGTGGCCACCAACATCGACGGCACGCGGACCCTGCTGGACGCGGCGAGGTCGGCGGGCGTGCGCGACGTGGTGTTCGTGTCCTCCCCCTCGGTCGCCCATGTCGGCGAGGCCATCGCCGGCGCCGGCGCGGGGACGGCGGACCCGGACCGTGCCCGCGGCAACTACGCCCGGTCCAAGGCCGCCGCCGAGCTGCTCGCGCTGGCCGCGGACTCCCCCGGCTTCCGGGTCGCGGCCGTGCGCCCCCACATCGTCTGGGGCCCCGGCGACACCCAGCTGGTGGAACGCGTCATTGCGCGGGCCAGTGCCGGCCGGCTGCCGCTGCTGGACAACGGCGCCGCGCTGATCGACACCACCTATATCGACAACGCCGCGGCAGCCATTGTCCGTGCGCTCGAACGGATGGACCAGGCGCACGGCCAGGCCCTGGTGGTCACCAACGGCCAGCCCCGGCCGGTCGGCGAACTGATCGCCGGCATCTGCCGGGCCGCCGGCGTGATGGCGCCCGCTTGGTCGGTTCCCGGCTGGCTGGCCCGCGGCGCCGGCTCGGTTATCGAACGGGCCTGGACGGCCGCCGGAGCCCGCGGGCTGGTCCGCGACGAACCGCCCATGACGCGCTTCCTCGCCGAGCAGCTGTCGACCGCGCACTGGTTCGACCAGCGCCGCACCCGCGAGGTGCTGGACTGGGTGCCCGAGGTCAGCATCGAAGAAGGGCTGCGACGGTTGGCAGCCCATTACGGCGGAACGACGAGGTAGGAGCAAGCATTGGAAAGCGTGAAGCTGATCGATTCCTGGCCGGTGGACAACGCGGCCACCGCCGTCGTCGCGGCCGACGGCGCCGTCGTTGCCTCCCATGGCGACCAGCAGCGGCGCTTCCCGCTGGCGTCCGTGACCAAGCTGCTCAGCGCCTATGCGGTGCTGCTGGCCGTCGAGGAAGGCGCGCTGGAACTGGACCAGGCGGCGGGCCCCGAGGGCGCCACCGTCCGCCACCTGCTGGCGCACAGCGCCGGCTACGACTTCGGCGACCGCACCGTGCGGTTCTCCCCCGGCGACCGGCGGCTCTACTCCAACGCCGGCTTCGAGGTGCTCGGAGAGACGCTTGAGGCCGCGGCGGGCATGGCCTTCGCGGACTACCTGCGCGAGGGCGTGCTCGTTCCCCTCGGCATGAAGGACACCAGCCTGGACGGCTCCCCCGCGGCCGGGGCGACCTCCACGTCCGCCGACCTGTCCCGTTTCGCAGCGGAACTGCAGCGGCCGTCGCTGCTGGCCGCCGCCACGGTCCAGGAGGCGACGCAGGTGGCCTACCCGGGGCTGGCGGGTGTGCTGCCGGGGTTCGGCCGCCAGCAGAACAACGACTGGGGCCTGGGTTTCGAGATCCGCGGCCACAAGGAGCCGCACTGGACCGGCAGCAAGAGCTCGCCGAAAACGTTCGGGCACTTCGGCCAGTCCGGCACCTTCCTATGGGTGGATCCGGAGGCCGGCGCCGCCTGCATCGCGCTCACCGACCGCGACTTCGGGCCCTGGGCCGCAGACGCGTGGCCCGATTACACGGACGCGGTGCTGGCGGAGCTGGGAAGGTAGCCCGTTACCAGCGGCCGTTCCGGGGCCTCGGCTGGCAGGCCGGGCAGGTGTAGGACGACCGGTTCATGAAGGTGTCCCGGCGTATCTTCGTGGACAGACCCAGGGCGCTGCAGCGGTGGCAGGGCCCGCCCTCCCGGCCGTAGGCGTTCAGCGACCGTTCGAAGTATCCGGAGGCGCCGTTGACGTTCACGTAGAGGGAATCGAAGCTGGTGCCGCCGGCCTCGAGCGCCCTGCTCATGACGTCCCGGCACGCGCTGAGCAGCCGCTCCGCTTCCTTGCGGCGCAGGGTGTCGGTCGGGCGGGCGTAGTGCAGTTTCGCGGCCCAGAGGGCTTCGTCGGCGTAGATGTTGCCGATGCCGGAGACCAAGGCCTGGTCCAGGATGGCGCGCTTGATGCCGGTCTTGCGGGCACGCAGGCGCTGGTAGAACGCCTCGAAGGAGAAGGCGGGGTCGAGCGGGTCGCGGGCGATGTGGGCGGCCTCGACCGGGATCAGCGGCAGGCCGGTCTCGGACATCCCGCCGGCATGGCCGTCGGGAGTGGGCATCAGGTCGGCCAGGAACATGCCGCCGAATATCCGCTGGTCCACGAACCGCAGCTCGGCCGGCATCGGCGGGCCGTCGGGTTCGCCGGCCGGACTGAGCGTCAACCGGACCTTCAGGTGCTTCTCGTCGGGCTGCCCGCTGTCTTCGACCAGCAGTTGGCCGCTCATGCCGAGGTGCGCCATCAGGGCGAGTTTGGGCTCGTCGGGCACGGCGTTAACGGCGCCGGGGTGGGGCGAAGGGTCCGGCGTGGTCTCCAGCAGCGGCATCCAGAGGAATTTCCCGCGCCGGGCGACGTCGGCCACGTGGGCGCCGATGAGGTTGCCGCGCAGGTCGTCGGCTCCGAGGGCGTGGCGCCGGATGGAACGCTCGTCCAGGACGTCCACTCCGGTGATCGTCCGCCCGCGGACCCACTGGGCGAGCCCGCGGCGGACAACCTCCACCTCAGGCAGTTCAGGCATCGGAGTCGGCGGTCTCCGGCACCGATACGGGCAGCGAGGCACGCAGCGCCCGCCACGTGGTGGCGGCCGCTTCCTGCTCGGCTTCCTTCTTGGAATGTCCGGTGCCGCGGCCGTATTCGGTGGTGCCGATCAGCAGCGTGGCCACGAAGGTCCGGGCGTGGTCCGGGCCCGATCCGTCCACCCGGTAGGTCACGGTGCCCATCTTCCGGGCGGCGGCCAGCTCCTGGATGCTGGTCTTCCAGTCTGTGCCCGCGCCCAGGGCGTCGGCGTCCGCCAGGAGCGGCCCGACGAGGCGCATCACCAGCTGGCGCGCCGTATCGATGCCCTGGCACAGGTAGGCGGCGCCGAAGAGGGCCTCCATCGTGTCGGCCAGGATGGAGGACTTGTCGGCCCCGTTGGTGAGCTTTTCGCCCTGCCCGAGCAGCACATGCCGGCCGACGTCCAGGCTGCGCGCGATGCCGGCCAGCGCCCGGGTGGAGACGACGGCGGAGCGCCGCTTGGCCAGTTCGCCCTCGGGCAGGTCCGGGTTGTCCCGGTACAGCGCGTCGGTCACGGAAAAGCCCAGGATCGAGTCGCCGAGGAATTCCAGGCGCTCGTTGGTCGGCAGTCCGCCGTGCTCGTAGGCGTAGGAACGGTGGGTTAAAGCAAGACGGAGCGTCTCGGCGTCGATATCAACGCCGAGACGCTCCAAAAGCTCTTCAGTTGAAGGCATGCCGGACGTTGTTACGCGTCGGCTACCTTGCGGCCCTTGTACTCAAGGAACAGCGCGGTGCCTGCCGAGTCGGTGACAACCTTGGCCTGGTGCGGCAGGCTGTAGGTGACACGGCCGTTCTCAACGGTCTTGACCAGGTTGGGCGCAGTGGCCTTCCACTGGGACCGGCGTGCGCGCGTATTCGAGCGGGACATCTTCCGCTTGGGAACAGCCACGGCTAACTCTCTTCTCTCTCGTCTGACTCTTTACTTTCGGGCGCCTCATCGGCGGCCGTACCGGCCAACCCGGCAAGGGCTGCCCAGCGAGGATCCACGACCTCATGGTGGTGACCCGAATCCTCTTCAAGGCGCATCCCGCATTCCGGGCACAAGCCTTGGCAGTCTTCCCGGCACACCGGCTGGAACGGCAGGGCGGTCACCACTGCGTCCCGCAGCGCCGGTTCGAGATCGATCAGATCGCGCTCAACCCGCCGCTGTTCGTCCTGTTCTTCTTCCTCGAGGAGTTCAGCTTCCTCGTAGTAGAAGAGTTCCTGCACATTGACGTCGAGGTCGTACGCGATGGGATCCAGGCAACGCCCGCACTCGCCCGTGACAGCCACGGAAACGGTGCCGGAAACCAGGATTCCCTCGTGCACGGCCTCAAGCTTCAGGTCCAGCTCCATGTCGGAGCCTTCCTGAACGCCAATGAGTGCTGCCCCGAAATCCTTCGGCGCAGCGATACGTTCTTCAAGAGTCCGCATGGTGCCCGGGCTGCGCCCGAGGTCCTTGACCGCAAGGGTCAAGGCCGAACTTTGATCATGGTTCAAGACCACAGTACTGAGAACTCCTAAAGAACATACGACCGACGTATCATCTTAGCCCGGATCTCCCGCGGGCCCAAACCGGCGGCGCTGCGGGGGTGTCAGTCCCGTCCGGCGGGCTCCAACGGCCTCTCGGCCTGGATCTGTGATGCCAGGTCGACGATCCAGGAACGCAGCTCGGGTCCCAGGTCCTCGCGCTCCGTGGCCAGGGAGACGACGGCCTTGAGATAGCTGAGCTTGTCGCCGGTGTCGTAGCGGCGCCCTTTGAAGACCACGGCATAAACACCGCCGCCGGCCTCCTCGGAGCCGGCCAGCACCTGCAGCGCGTCCGTCAGCTGTATTTCTCCGCCGCGGCCCGGCGGGGTCTCCTCCAGGACGTCGAAGACCGCGGGGTGCAGGACATAACGTCCGATCACGGCCAGGTTCGACGGCGCCTCGGCGGCGTCGGGCTTCTCCACCAGGCCGTTCACCTTCACGTGCGCCGCGCCGTCGATGCGCCTGATGTCCGCGCACCCGTAGGCGCTGATCGCTTCCGGATCGACCTCCATCAGGGCAATGACGGAGCCGCCGGTCGCCTGCTGGACCGCGATCATCTCCGTGAGCAGTTCGTCGCGCTCGTCGATCAGGTCATCGCCCAGCAAGACGGCGAAGGGCTCGTTGCCCACATGCTGCCTGGCGCAGAGAACGGCGTGGCCGAGCCCCTTGGGGTCGCCCTGGCGCAGGTAGTGAATGTCGGCCAGCTGGGAAGATTCCCGGACCGCGGCCAGCTTGTCGGCGTCGCCCTTGTCCTCCAGGGTTTGCTCGATAAACGGGACCCGGTCGAAGTGGTCCTCCAGGGAACGCTTGTTGCGCCCGGTGATCATCAGCACGTCGTCCAGGCCGGCGCGCGTCGCTTCTTCGACGACATATTGGATGGCCGGCTTGTCGACGACGGGCAGCATTTCCTTCGGCATGGCCTTGGTGGCCGGCAGGAACCTGGTCCCCAGCCCGGCGGCGGGCAGAACGGCTTTTCGTACGGATTGAGCTTGAGGCATGGTCAAACGTTAGCAAACGCGGGCTCCGCCGCAACCGCCGGAAGCGATCCGGGCCGGGCTATCGGAGCTGCTCCGCGGCGCGGAAACCGGCGAGCACGGCCTTCGGCACGAACTCCGAGATATCCCCGCCCAGCGAGGCAATCTCCTTGATCAAGGTCGACGACAGGTGCGTGTAGCTGCTCTCCGCGGCGAGGAAAACCGTCTCGATGCCGGCCAGATGCCGGTTCATGTGGGCCATCGGCAGCTCGTAGTGGTAGTCCTGCGACGAGCGCAGGCCCTTGACGATGACGCCGGCGCCGTGGCTGCGGCAGTATTCGGCCAGCAGGCCTTCACCCATCGCTTCAACGCTTACGCCGCGGAGGTAGGAGAGCGTCTCGCGGGCCATGGTCAGCCGCTCGTCCAGGCTGAAGCGGTATTTCTTGGCATAGTTTGTCGAGACGGCGACGATGACCTCGTCGTACATGCTGGCGGCACGGGCAATGATTTCTACGTGGCCTTTGTGGAGCGGGTCATAGGATCCTGGGCAGACGGCACGGCGCATAGAGTCGAATCTAGTCGATCCGGGCGGGCGGTGCACCACGCTTCGGTGGTAATACTGGGAGTCATGAGCACAGCTATGCGGCAACTCGTTCACGGCCGGCGGGCCGGCGTTCCGGCGCCGTGGCAGCGGACCGCGGCCGGATCGAACCTCCTCGGCGACGACGGCGGCCTCGGCCTCACCATTTTCGAGGAAATGACGACCCTCGCCGCGCGGACCGGCGCCATCAATCTGGGGCAGGGGTTTCCCGACGAGGACGGCCCGGCGGAAATCGCCGCCGCCGCCATCGACGCCATCCGCGCCGGAGCCAACCAGTATGCTCCGGGCAAGGGAACACTCACCCTGCGCAGCGCCGTTGCCGCCCACCAGCAGCGGTTCTACGGCCTGTCACCGGACCCGGAAACCGAGATCATCGTCACGACCGGAGCGACCGAGGCGCTGGCAGCGACGTTGTTGGCCCTGAGCGGACCGGGCGACGACGTGCTGACGTTCGAGCCCTTCTATGACGCGTACGGGGCGATCATCGGCCTGGCCGGAGCCCGGCACACCACGGCCCCGCTCCTCGCCCCCGATTTCCAGCCGGACCTCGACTCACTCGAAGCGGCCTTTTCGGAGCGCACCCGCATCGTCCTGGTCAACAACCCGCACAATCCGATGGGCAGCGTTTTCTCCCGCGAGGCCCTGTTGCGCATCGTCGAGCTGGCTGAGCGCTACGACGCGCTGATCGTCACCGACGAGGTCTACGAGCATCTGACCTTCGATGCACCGCACATCCCCATCGCCACCCTGCCGGGAGCCGCCGAGCGGACGCTCACCATTTCGTCGGCCGGCAAGACGTTTTCGTTCACCGGTTGGAAGGTCGGCTGGCTCTCCGGCCCGGCGGACCTCGTAGCAGCCGTCCGCACGGTCAAGCAATTCCTCACGTACAGCTCGGGCGCACCGTTCCAGGATGCGGTGGCGGCGGGGCTGGGGCTGCCGGACTCGTTCTACGGCGGGATCGCCGCCGGCCTGAAGGCCAAGCGGGACCTGCTCAGCGACGGATTGCGGCAGGCCGGCTTCGATGTCTTCACGCCGCAGGGCACCTACTTCGTCAACGTGGACACGGCACCGCTGGGTATCACCGACGCACTCGACCTGGCCCGCCGGATGCCCGGGCTGATCGGCGTGGCCGCCATCCCGGTGCCGGTCTTCTGCCACCCCGACGGCGCCGAGCGGACCCGCTCGCTGCTGCGCTTCGCGTTCTGCAAGCGGACCGAGGTCCTGCAGGACGCCGCGCAACGCCTCGCCTCCCTGCCGGACAGGATCTGAGCCGTGGCCGAACGCTACCTGCGCGGCACCGGCCTCCACGCCGGCATCGACAAGGACGACCGGGTACCGGGATCCTACGTCCTGAGCATTGGCGGCGCCGAGCAATCGCACGTCAACCTGCGTCATCCCGGCGACGTGTTCTACGAATACCTGCGCCGGATCGCCAACGTCGTCGACCTGGCGGGCCCGGCAGGGGTCCCGCTGCGTTGCCTCCACCTGGGCGCCGGCGCCCTGACGCTGGCCCGGTACGTGCAGGCCACCCGGCCCGGTTCCCGGCAGGTCGCCGTCGAGCTGGAGCGGGAGCTGCTGGACTTCGTCCTCGAGCACCTTCCCATGCCCGACGGCACGGACCTGACGGTCCACTTCGGCGATGCCCGGCATGAACTGGCCTTCGGGGACATCGAGGGCACCTTCGATGTGATCGTGCTGGATGTTTTCGCCGGCGACGACGCCCCGGAGCACCTGACCACGGCGGACTTCTACGCGGAGATGCTGGAGGCTTTGGAACCGGACGGGGTGCTGCTGGTCAACGTCGGAGACGACCCGCCGCTGGCGTTCGCCAAGCGGCAGATCGCCGAGCTCGCGTCCGTCGCCGGTTCGGTGGCGGCGTTGGGCGAGGCCGGCATGTTCGGCAGCCGGAGGGCGGGCAACATCGTCCTGGCCGCCCGCGGCGGTTTGTGGCCGCCGGAATGGTCGGCCGCCCTGCTGGCGGCGGGCCCGCACCCGGCGGCGGTCCTCAGCGGCCCGGAGCTCGATTCATTCGCCCGCAGCTGACTGGTCCACGGCGGGTTCGGCGAACCAGAGACGCGTCTCGCCGTACTTCCGGACGGCGAACCGGACGAGGCCTTCGGGCCATTCCGGTTCGGGTGACCGCGAAGAGCGTTCGACGACGACGACGGCGCCGTCAGCGAGGAATCCGGACAAGGAGGCGAGGATGCCGGCGAGCGCGTCCTCGGCCAGCGGGTACGGCGGGTCCATCAGCACCAGGTCCCAATGGTGTCCCGGCGGAAGGTCCTTGAGGAACCGTTCCGCCTTCATCCGGTGCACCGTGGCCGTCTTCCGGCCCAGTTTGCCGTTGACCAGCTCGGCGTTGCGGCGGCAGACCCCCGCGGCTTTGTCGGCCGCTTCGACCAGGTCCACCGTGGCGGCGCCGCGGCTGGCGGTCTCGACTCCCAGAGCCCCGGAGCCGGCGAAAAGGTCGAGTACCCGGGCGCCGGCCACGACATCGTAGGACTCCAGCCGGGAAAACAACGCCTCCTTGACCCGGTCCGTCGTCGGCCGGGTGTTCTCCCCGGGCACGCTGGCCAGGGCCAGTCCCCCGGCCACGCCGGCCACGATGCGGCTCACCGGTTACCCGCGCTCAAGGAAGGCCTCCCGCTCGGGGTTCAGGTACAGCTCGATGGCGGCCGCCAGCTCGGGATACCGGGCCAGGGTAGAGTCCCGCTGCAGGATGGCCGTGGCGTCTTCCCGGGCACGGGCGATAACGGCCTCGTCCTTGATCACGCGCAGCAGCCTCAGGGTGGATTTGCCGCCGGACTGGGACGCCCCGAGGATGTCGCCTTCGCGACGCAGCTGGAGGTCTGCCTGCGAGAGTTCAAACCCGTCGGTGGTCGCGGCTACGGCCTGCAGCCGCTCGCGGCTGGGGTGCCCGGGCTCCAGCTGCGTGACCAGCAGACAGGTGCCGGGGAGCCCGCCGCGGCCCACCCGTCCGCGGAGCTGGTGGAGCTGCGAAATGCCGAAGCGGTCGGCGTCCAGGATCACCATCATGGTGGCGTTGTGCACGTCGACGCCGACCTCGATGACCGTGGTGGACACCAGGATGTCCAACGTTCCGTCGTTGAACGCCGCCATGGCAGCGGCCTTCTGCTCCGGCTCCATCCGGCCGTGCAGCATGCCGATCCGGATTCCGTCCAGGACCGGCAGCCCGCCCAGGTACTCGACCAGGGCGGCCACCGATGCCATGGGCCGCTGTTGCTCCGGCTGCCCTGACAGCTCGTCCGGCGGATCGGCCTCTTCGAGCTCGTCATCCCCGATCTTGGGGCACACGACGTAGACCTGCCGGCCGGCGGCGACCTCCTCCCGGGCCCGTTCCCAGATCCGGTCCTCCCAGGCAGGATGTTCCTGGAGGGCCACCAGGTGGGTGGTGATCGGAGCGCGGCCCGCGGGCAGCTCCGTCAGCACGGACGTTTCCAGGTCCCCGAAGACGGTCATCGCCACCGTCCGGGGAATGGGCGTGGCAGTCATGACCAGCAGGTGCGGTGGCGTGGCCGAGCGGCTCCGGAGGCGATCGCGCTGTTCCACGCCGAAGCGGTGCTGTTCGTCCACCACCACGAGGCCGAGGTCAAAAAACTGCACCGTGTCGGACAGCAGGGCATGCGTGCCGACGACGATGCCCGCCTCGCCTGCCGCCACATCGAGCAAGGCCCTGCGTTTGGCCGTTCCGGTCATCGAGCCGGTCAGCAGCACGACTTTAGTGCCGTCGGGGTCGCCGCCCAACATGCCGCCCTGCGCCAACGGGCCAAGCGTCCGGGTGATCGATGCGAAATGCTGGCCCGCCAGGACCTCGGTCGGCGCGAGCAGGACGGCCTGGCCGCCCGAGTCGACCACTTGCAGCATGGCCCGAAGGGCAACCAGGGTCTTCCCCGACCCGACTTCCCCCTGCAGCAACCGGTTCATGGGTGAATCTCCGGCCAGCTCCGCCGCGATCGTCGCGCCGACCTCGCGCTGTCCCGCGGTCAGGTCGAAGGGCAGGCGGGCGTCGAACTTGTCGGCAATACCGCCCTTCCGGCCCGGGCGTGCGGTCGCCTGTTCGGCCGCGGCGATGGCCCGCTTCCGCCCGAGGGCCGCCTGCAGGACCAGCGCTTCCTGATAGCGGAAGCGGTCGCGGGCCGCGCTGGCGGCTTCCATCGTCGAGGGCCGGTGGATCTGTTCGTAGGCCTCAGCCAGTGAGAGCATTCCGTCCCGTACGGCGATGTCGGTCGGGATGGGGTCCCCCAGGCGCCCGAAGTCCACGGCATCGAGCAACAGGTCAACGGCCGCCTTGATGCGCCAGCTGCCCAGTTTTGCCGTCGCCGAATACATGGGCACCGGGCGCAGGGCCTCCTCGGCGTCGAAGTCGAAGGCGTCTTCGAGCAACTGGTAGTCGGGGTTGGTCAAGGTGAGGTTTCCGCGGTAGGACGTCACCTTGCCGGAGAACATGGCGATGGTCCCCGGCCGCAGTTCCCGTTCCGCCTGATAGCCGTTGAAGAAGGTGAGGCTGATGTCCGAGGAATTGTCGGTCACGACGACCTCGGTCAGCGAACCGCGGCGGGCCCGCATCTTGCGTGAACTGGAGCTCAGCACCCGGGCGACCAGGGTTGCGTCCTGGTCGATCGGCAGCTCGGCGATCATGGTCAGCTCTCCGCGCTTCATGTATCGCCGCGGGAAGTAGTTGAGCAGTTCCTCGGTCACCGTCATGCCCAGGTGCTTTTCGAGTGCCGAGGCCGAGCGCTTGCCGAGCCGCCGCTCCAGCGGGACGCTCAGCTCGTCGGCTGGGTCAACCGCCATGGTTTTGCTCCGGCGGGCCGGCCAGCTCCGTCATGCTGACGTTCATCGGTTCACCCAGCTCCCGGATAACCTCCAGTGCCGCGTCGCCGTCCGGCACGTGCGCGTGGACGCGCCAACGGTACCCGCCCTCGATTTCTGTCACGGCGCTCATGATGACCGAGTCGCCCAGCTCGTCCAGTTTCAGGCGCAGCGTCGCGGCGTCGAGGGGGCTGAGGTTGACGGTGCACATGACCTCGACACCTTCGTGCACGTGGTCCAGGTGCAGGTGCGGATCCTGCACGTTGTAGCCGTGCAGGCCGTCCAGCAGTTCCGGCTGCAGTTCCACGCCCAGGGCGCTGGCCCGCAGGGTGTCCATGATGAGCAGGAACCCGACGGCGCCGGCGTCGACGATGTGCGCCGATTCAAGTGCCCCGAGCTGGGTCTCGGTCCTGACGACCGCGGCCACCGCCTCTTCCACGACCGATTCCAGCGTTGCCGCCAGGCCGTGGTTGCTGTCGTCGCCGTTCTTCGCCGCATGTACCGCCGATGCCGCCCGCGAGACCGACGCGATGACGGAGAGCATGGTGCCCTCCACGGGCTCGCTCAACGCGGACCAGCACCGGATTTCGGCACGCTGGAGGGCCGCGGCCAGCAGCGGCCCCGTCAACCGGGTCGTGCCCCGCAAGGGTTCGGCCAGGGCGGCCAGGAAAACGGACAGCAGGGTGCCCGAGTTCCCGCGCGCTTCTTCCATCGCCGCCTGGCCTGCTCCGGCCAGGAGTTCGCCGATGTCCGCCGTCCGGTTTTCGGCGGCCGACTTCGCCGCCGCCCGGACGGTCAGATAGAGGTTGGTCCCCGTGTCGCCGTCGGCCACCGGGAAGATGTTGATGGCGTTCAGGCGGTCACTGTGGTTGCCGAGGACGACCTCGGCCCTGGACAGCCAGCGGCGCAGCGCTTCGGCATTGGCAGCAATTTTCGTCTGCAAAGGGGTCCCATCTGCATGCGCCGGCGATGCCCGCCAACGATCGATCTCAGTCCTCCGGCGTTACCTGAGCCTACCGCAGCCGGCTCCGCTCACCGGCATACGGTAGCGTCGCGGCTCACTCGAGATCCGCAGTACTCAGATATTCGCCGAGGCTGTCGTTCTGCAGCGCGTCGGCTATCTCGGCGATGGCCGCCTCGTCCGGCAGGACGATCGACTGGCCGTCCGCGGAAGTGCCGGTGCCCAGGGTCGGAAGGGTGAACATCTGAACGTCGCTTGACCGTACATCCCGAAGCGAGACGCCCAGGGAGCCTGCCTTCATGGCGTCGAATTCGCTGTCAACGCTCACGAACGGGGAAAATTCGTCGACTACCTCGTTAATGCGCACGGGGTTTGTCAGTGTCTCGGCCGTCAGGAACTCGGACATCAGAGCCTTGACGAAGAGCTGTTGGTTGCGCACGCGCTGATAGTCGCCGTCGCTGAAGGCCTTGCGCTCCCGCACGAAGGACAGGGCAGACTCGCCGTCCAGAGTCTGGGTGCCCGCCGGGAAGAACTCGCCGGTCGACCCGGTTGCCGAGAAGGCCGCCGGATTGTTGATCTCCACCCCGCCCAAGGCGTCGGTCAGTTCCTTGAACCCCGAGAAGTCGATGATGGCGACGTGGTCGACGCGGGTCTCAAACAGCCCTTCGATGGTTTCGACGACAAGCGGTACCCCGCCGAACGCCATGGCGGCGTTGATCTTGTGCTCGCCCTGGCCCGGTATGTCCACCCAGGTGTCGCGCATGATCGACATGACGTAGACGTTCTCCCGATTCTCCGGGATGTGCATCAGCATCATGGTGTCGGAGCGGCTGCCGTCCGAGACCTCGGTCAGATTCTGCGTACCCGTGGCGCGGCTGTCGGAGCCCATCAGAAGAATGTTGACCGTCTTGTCGTTCGGGTCCTTCTCGGCCCGATTGTCCGGGAAGGCCGATTCTATCGTTTGGGACTTGCTGTTGAAGGAGTTGGCCAAGTTGAACAAGTAGCCACCTCCGACGATCGCAGCGACGACAACGATGCCCACGAGGGTGAAGAAGATGGTGCGGATGGGATCTTTCTTCCGCTGGCGGCGCTGCCGCCGCGGGCGGTATTCGTTGTCGTGGTCAGCAGTCAATGGGGTCACTTCCTAGGGGTGAGGCTACCTAAAAGGATAAACCCCGCGGCCGTCTCCTTACCGCAGGGCCGGTCTGGCGTGGCTGCGGTCACTGTCGCTCCGGCGGGCCGCGATGGTCGGGATACGCTGGCTGTATGACCCGCGCCTTCCCCCGACGCCGCCGTTTTGCCGTCCTTTTGTCGCTTGGAGCCCTGGGCAGCCTCACGGCGTGTTCGCCTGTTGTCGACGTTGACGCCGCTCCGGACGCGGCAAACCCCGGATGCGCCCCGATGATGGTCATCCTCCCCCAGTACGTCGCCGATTTCCCGCGCCGTGAAACGAGCAGCCAGGCGACCGCCGCGTGGGGGGACCCTTCCCAGGTCATCCTGCGGTGCGGTGTGCCGGTTCCCGGCCCGACGACGGACCAATGCGTCTCGGTCGACGGCGTCGACTGGGTACTGCGCGAAGGCGAGAACGGCTACTGGACGGCCACGACCTACGGGCGCACCCCGGCCACGGAACTGCTGTTCAAGCCCGATGACGTGGCAGAGAGCTCCGTGTTGATGGACATCTCGGCGGCGGCGTCGGAGATTCCGCAGGAACGCGAATGCCTGAGCATTTCCGACGTCCTGTAGGCGGCACGGCCGGCGATACCGCGCCGGCCGGCATGGTCAGCGGAGGCCGGTCTTGCGGTTGAGGGCCAGGTACAGCAGCTCGTCGATCAACTCGGTGTAAGGCAGTCCGGATTTCGCCCACATCTGCGGATACATGCTGATCGGCGTAAACCCGGGCATGGTGTTGATCTCATTGATAATGAGCTCGCCGTCCGGCGTGTAGAAGAAGTCGACCCGGGAGAGTCCCTCTCCCCCGAGCGCGTCGAACGCCTGTGCGGCGAGTTCGCGCACTCTTTCCGTGGCGTCGGCGGGCAAATCCGCCGGGCAGCTGAGGGCGGCGGCCGTACCGTCCAGGTATTTCGCTTCAAAATCGTAAAACTGATGCTCGCCGGGCTGGACGGCGATTTCCCCGGGCAGGCTGGTGCGCGTCGGTTCTGTTCCCCTGCCTTGCAGCACCGCTACTTCAATC
This sequence comes from Arthrobacter sp. Y3223166, assembly GCF_059090935.1. Classification (NCBI taxonomy): domain Bacteria; kingdom Bacillati; phylum Actinomycetota; class Actinomycetes; order Micrococcales; family Micrococcaceae; genus Arthrobacter; species Arthrobacter sp. Y3223166. Next base: position 22,883 of record NZ_JBNHGE010000008.1, read on the forward strand.
TCGCGGCCGATGATGCCGGCTTCGACAACCACCTTGGGATCGTGTTCGCGGGCGGCCTCCACGGCGGCGCGCAGGCCGCCCGGCTCGGCCACCCGGGTGATTCCCATGGAAGAACCCGCCCGGGCCGGCTTGACGAAGACCGGGAACTGGAGCGTGCCCAGACGTTCGAGCACCGCGTCCGGGTCCTGCTGCCACTGACGGTCGGTGATGACCTGGTAGGGACCGACGTGGAGGCCGGCCGATTCGAAGACCACCTTCATATAGTGCTTGTCCATGCCGACGGCAGAGGCCAGTACGCCGGCGCCGACGTAGCGGACGTCGGCCATCTCCAGCAACCCCTGAAGCGTTCCGTCCTCGCCGAACGGCCCGTGCAGCAGCGGCAGCACCACGTCGACGTTGCCCAGGCTCTGCGGAACCTGCGCGGCCGGCGCGACCATGAGTTCCGGCGTGTCCCGCCTGCTGGCCAGCACAACGGGTTCGGCGGACGCACTGATCTCCGGCATTTTCCCCGAGGCGAGCGACCACTGGGCCGGATCTTCGGCGACCTGGACCCACTGGCCGTTGCGCGCAATTCCGATGGGAACGACGTCGTACTTGTCCTTGTCGATGGCCCCGAGAACCCCGGCCGCGGTGACGCAGCTGACGGAATGTTCGCTGGACCGCCCGCCGAAAAGGACGGCAACGCGGGGTTTGCGGCCCGGCGACGGGGCGTTCGCGGCGGGAATGGTCTCGTCGTTCACTGGAGTTCACCTTCGGATTTGAGTTCACGGGTCAACAGGCGTGGCGCCAGCGCCTCTACGGACACCTGTCCCTCCAGGACGGCAACCACTGCCTCGGTAATCGGCATGTCGACGCCCACCTTGGTGGCCAGATCCAGCACGGCGCGGCCGGACTTGATGCCTTCGGCCGTTTGGGTCATTCGTTCCGTCACCTGGTCCAGGGTCAGGCCTTCGCCCAAGAGCCGTCCGGCTGTATGGTTGCGCGACAGCGGCGACGCGCAGGTGGCGACCAGGTCGCCGAGCCCGGCCAGCCCGGCCATCGTCTGGACCTCTCCCCCGAGGGCAAGGGTGAGCCTGGTGGTCTCGGCCAGTCCGCGGGTGATGACCGTCGCCTTGGTGTTGTCTCCCATGCCCTTGCCGTCGCAGATTCCCACGCACAGGGCAATGATGTTCTTCACGATGCCGCCGATCTCCACCCCCGTGACGTCCGAGTTCGTGTACGGACGGAAATAGCTGGCGGTGCACAGCCGCGCAATCCACTGCGCGGTGTCGTCGTCCGTGCAGGCCACCACCGAGGCTGTCGGTTCCTTGCGCGCAATCTCGAGCGCCAGGTTGGGACCGGAAATGACGGCCACGTGGGAGTCGGACAGGCCGAGCTCTTCCTTGATGACTTCGCTCATGCGCGCATCGGTCCCGCGCTCCAGCCCCTTCATGAGCGAGACGACCACTGCCTCCGGATCGAGCAGCGGCTTCCAGGACGCCAGCTGCGGCCGGAGGGTCTGGGCGGGAACAGCGAGCACCACCAGCGGCGCGCCGCGGAGGACTTCGGCGACGTCCTCCGAAGCGACGATGTTCTCCGGCAGCGCGATGTCCCGGAGGTACTTCGCATTCCGGTGCCGGGAATTGATTTCCTCCGCCACTTCGGCGCGCCGGGCCCAGAGCCTGACCTCGACCTCGGGGTGGGCGTCCGCGACGACCTTGGCAAAGGTAGTGCCCCAGCTTCCTGCTCCGAGAACGGCGATGTTGGCAGGCAGGTCGGGGCGTGCTGTCACAACTTCTCCTCGGGCGGTAGCTCTTCTGTATGCACCGGTTCGCCGGAACCAAAGTCCCGGCCCATGGCGCTTTGACCGTGAGCAGAAGGATCCCAGCGGACGGCGGGCGCTGCCTCGCCGCGTACTTCGGCCAGCAGCGCCGTGATGCTGTCCATAATCCTATTCGTTGCGGCCTCGAGAACGGTCCTGGTGATCGGCAAGCCGCTGAATTCGCTCAGGTCCACCGGCGGTCCGGCCGTGACGTGTGCCGTCTTGCGCGGAAAAAGGCTGGGCCTTTTCGCATAACGGGGCAACAGCTGGTTGGCACCCCAGTGCGCCACCGGAATGACCGGTGCGCCGGTCTGCAGCGCGAGCCTTGCCGCCCCGGTGCGCCCGCGCATCGGCCACAGGGCCGGGTCCCGGGTCAGCGTTCCCTCCGGGTAGATGATCACGGCACCGCCTTCATCGAGCACCTCGCGTGAGACGTCAAGGGAACGGTTTGCGCCCGAACTGCTCCGCTCCACCGGTATCTGCCGGGCCGCCGTCAACAGTTGCCCGACCACCGGGATCTTGAACAGCGAGGCCTTCGCCAAAAAGTGCGGAAGGGCGCCCTGGTTGTAGACGTAATGGCCGACCACGAGCGGATCGATTTCCGTGTTGTGGTTCGGACAGACGATGAATCCCCGGTCCTTGGGGAAATTCTCCGTTCCCGTCCAGTTGCGACGGAGGACCAGGTTCAGGACTGGCCGGACAACGCCGGCGAGGACACCAATGACCACCCGCTCTTTGGAGTCTGCTCCCATGTCCGCCTACTCGACGTCGAAGTCCGCGCCGAGGCCCTCCAGCTTTGACTGGAAGCGTTCGTAGCCACGGTTGATGAGTTCGATGCCGGTCACGCGGGAGGTTCCGGCCGCCGCCAACGCGGCGATCAGGTGGCTGAAGCCGCCGCGGAGGTCGGGGATGTCTATCTCCGCCCCGGAGAGCTGTGTGGGTCCGGAAATCACGGCGGAATGCAGGAAATTTCGCTGCCCGAAGCGGCACGGAATGCTGCCGAGGCATTCGCGGTGCACCTGGATGTTCGCACCCATCCGAATCAGCGCCTCGGTGAATCCGAACCGGTTCTCGTACACGGTCTCGTGCACGATCGAGACGCCTTCGGCTTGCGTCAGGGCGACGACGAGGGGCTGCTGCCAATCCGTCATGAAGCCCGGGTGCACGTCGGTCTCGAGCACCAGCGGCGACAGGCTGCCGCCCGGGTGGTAGAAGCGGATGCCGTCGTCGTCGATGTCGAACGCCCCGCCGATCTTGCGGTAGGTGTTCAGGAAGGCGGTGAGGTCGCCCTGATGGGCACCTTCGACGTAAATGTCTCCCTGCGTCACGAGCGCCGCGGATGCCCAGGACGCGGCCTCGTTGCGGTCGGGCAGCGCGCGATGGTTGAAGCCGGACAGTTCGGTGACGCCCTCGATACGGATCACACGGTCGGTCTGGACCGTGATGATGGCACCCATCTTCTGCAGCACCGCGATGAGGTCCATGATTTCCGGCTCGATGGCGGCGCCGCTCAATTCCGTGATGCCCTCGGCACGGGTTGCCGTCAGGAGAACCTGCTCGGTGGCGCCCACGCTGGGATACGGCAGCGTGAGTTTCGCGCCCTTCAGTCCCCTGGGTGCGGAGATGGCTATGCCACCGGGCCGCTTGTCCACGATCGCGCCGAACTGCCGCAGCACGTCGAGGTGGTAGTCGATGGGCCGGTCGCCGATCCGGCAGCCGCCCAGGTCGGGGATGAAGGCCTCGCCGATCGCGTGGATCAGGGGCCCGCAGAAAAGGATTGGAATGCGGGAATCGCCGGCGTGGGCGTCGATGTCCTTCATGTGGGCCGTCTTGACCTTGGTGGGGTCAAGCGTCAGGTCACCCGTCACCGCGTCCTTGGACACCTCGACGCCGTGCAGGCGGAGCAGGCTCGTGACGATTTCCACGTCCCTGATTTCGGGCACATTCCGCAGGACCGAGGCATTGCTGCCGAGCAAGGACGCGACCATCGCTTTGGGAACCAGGTTCTTGGCGCCGCGGACGGATACCTTCCCCGCCAACGGAACGCCACCACGAATGGTCAAAACACTTGCCATGAATACCTGTTTCCTCAAGCTAGTTTAGCGCCGAACTGCGCCAGGGCCTCAGCTAAGCATATTGGCAATCCGTGACCACTCTGAAATAAACGGGCAGCGAGTCCGGCGCTTTCCGTCCCGCCGGCCGGTGCCTTGCATGAGGCAGTCGCAGGTGCAAATCGGCGCCGCCGACGGAGCCGGAACGGCTCCCTCGACGGCGCCGATTCGCGCCAGGGCGCGTGTCCTCAGACTTTTGCCGGGAGGGTCGTCGGCTTCCAGGACGGGCGGGTGGCCTCGTAGGTGGTGATTTCCGCCTCATGCTTCAGGGTCAGCCCGATATCGTCCAGGCCTTCGAGCAGCCGCCAGCGGGTGTAGTCGTCGATCTCGAACGGCGCGGTGATGGTGCCGCACGTGACGGTCTTCGACTCGAGGTCCACCGTGATTTCGGTGCCCGGGTGGTTCTCCAGTTCCTTCCAGATCAGCTCGATGTCATCCTGGGCGACCTCGGCGGCCAGCAGCCCCTGCTTGCCGGAGTTCCCGCGGAAGATGTCGGCGAACCGGGAGGAGAGGACGACGCGGAACCCGTAGTCCTTCAAAGCCCAGACCGCGTGTTCGCGCGAGGAACCGGTCCCGAAATCCGGGCCGGCCACGAGAACGGAGCCGCGGCTGAACGGCTCCTGGTTGAGGATAAAGTCCTCGTGCTTGCGCCAGGCTGCGAACAGGGCATCTTCGAAGCCTGTCCGGGTGATCCGCTTGAGGTACACCGCCGGGATGATCTGGTCGGTGTCCACGTTGGACTGCCGCAGCGGGACCCCGATGCCGGTATGGGTGGCGAACTTCTCCATGATTCTTCAGGCTCCTTAGGCGGCAGGCCGCGAGACGGCGTCGTTGTTGACCGGGTCCAGGTCCGAGGGCGAACTCAGCGTGCCCCTGACTGCGGTGGCGGCCGCCACTACCGGCGATACCAGGTGCGTCCGCCCGCCCTTGCCCTGCCGGCCCTCGAAGTTCCGGTTGGACGTGGACGCGCAGCGCTCGCCCGGGGCCAGCTGGTCCGGGTTCATGCCCAGGCACATGGAGCAGCCGGCGAACCGCCACTCGGCGCCGAACTCCTTGAACACCTTGTCCAGGCCTTCGGCCTCTGCTTCCAGGCGGACACGGGCAGACCCGGGCACCACCATCATGCGCACGTTCGGCGCCTTGGCCCGGCCGCGGATGATGTCCGCCGCGATGCGCAGGTCCTCGATGCGGCTGTTGGTGCAGGAGCCCAGGAAGACGGTGTCGACCGGGATGTCCTTCATGCGGGTGCCGGCTTCGAGACCCATGTAGGCCAGCGCACGTTCCGCGGCTGCCTTGGCGTTCTCGTCGGCGAAGTCGTCGGGCGACGGCACGGCTTCCGACAGGGAAACGCCCTGTCCGGGGTTGGTCCCCCACGTGACGAACGGCTCCAGCGTATCGGCGTCCAGGAAGACCTCGGCGTCGAACACCGCGTCGTCGTCGGTACGCAGGGTCTGCCAATTTTCGACGGCGGCGTCCCAGTCGGCGCCCTCCGGGGCGTGCGGCCGGCCCTTGAGGTAGTCGAAGGTGGTCTGGTCCGGCGCGACCATGCCGGCGCGGGCGCCCGCCTCGATGGACATGTTGCAGATGGTCATCCGGGCTTCCATGCTCAGGGCACGGATGGCGGAGCCACGGTACTCCAGCACGTAGCCCTGGCCGCCGCCGGTTCCGATCTTGGCGATGACCGCCAGGATGATGTCCTTGGCGGTCACCCCCGGGCGCAGCGTTCCCTCGACGTTGATGGCCATGGTCTTGAACGGCTTCAGCGACAGCGTCTGGGTCGCCATGACGTGCTCAACTTCGGAGGTCCCGATGCCGAATGCCAGGGCACCGAAGGCACCGTGGGTGGAGGTATGCGAGTCGCCGCACACCACCGTCATGCCGGGCTGGGTGAGTCCCAACTGGGGACCCACCACGTGCACGATCCCCTGCTCGGCGTCCCCGAGCGAGTGCAGCCGGACCCCGAATTCACGGCAGTTGGTGCGCAGCGTCTCGATCTGGGTGCGGCTGGTCGGGTCGGCGATCGGCTTGTCGATATCCAGCGTGGGGGTGTTGTGGTCCTCGGTCGCGATGGTCAGGTCCGGGCGGCGCAGCCCGCGCCCCGCCAGGCGCAGGCCCTCGAAGGCCTGCGGCGACGTGACCTCGTGTACCAGGTGAAGGTCGATGTAGAGGAGGTCGGGCTGGCGCGCCGCGCCTTCACCGTCGCCGTGGCGCACCACGTGTGCATCCCAGACTTTTTCGGCGAGCGTCTTGCCCGCAGTGTTACCGGCCATGGCCAGATCTCCTCCATCAATACCAACGCAGGCTTTTTCTCCCGCCGGGAGGCCCGCACCAAGTGTGTGCTTTAACTCTTCCAGCGAGGCTGCCCGCCCGCCAGTCAATCGACTTGCATCTCATATATTGAGATGAGAATATCAGCTTATGGACAATCCTAGCGGTGTCGGCGTCATCGACAAGGCGGCCATGGTGCTGGACACCCTGGAGGCCGGACCCACGTCCCTGGCCCAACTGGTGGCCGCCACCGGCCTGGCCCGGCCCACCGTCCACCGGCTCGCTTTGGCGCTGGTCCACCACCGGCTGGTCAGCCGGGACATGCAGGGCAGGTTTGTCCTGGGCAGCAGGCTGGTCGAATTAGCCGCGGCCGCCGGCGAAGACCGGCTCATAGCCGCCGCCGGTCCGGTGCTCATGAACCTCCGCGATGCCACGGGTGAGAGCGCCCAGGTTTTCCGCCGGCAGGGCGATTCGCGGGTATGCGTCGCCTCGGCCGAGCGGCCGATCGGATTGCGGGACACTATTCCGGTGGGGACACAGCTTTCGATGAAGGCCGGCTCCGCCGCCCAGGTGCTGTTGGCCTGGGAAGACCACGAGAGGCTGCTCGAAGGACTCCATGGGGCGCGCTTCACCCCGACAGTCCTCGCCGGCGTCCGCCGCCGCGGCTGGGGCCAGAGCCTGGGCGAGCGCGAACCCGGCGTGGCGTCGGTTTCCGCCCCGGTCCGCGGTCCGTCCGGGCGGGTCATCGCCGCGGTTTCCATTTCCGGGCCGATCGAGCGGCTCACGCGGCAACCCGGCCGGCTGCATGCCGAGGTGGTCTGCAACGCGGCCGCCCAACTGACCGAAGCCCTGCGAAAGACCAACGACTAGCAGCGCTTCAGCCCCTGAAATGGTCCCATCCCCGAACCCGGACGGGGACGCCGTCGAGGGTCACCGTATCCTTCCCGCCGCCGACCACTCCGATGGCGGCGAACCCCGCCGGCAGGGTTTGTGCTGCTGGGAAGGTACACAGCAGGCCATGGTCTTCGCCGCCGCCGAGGACCCAGTCGCTGGGCTCCGCCCCCACCAGGGCCGCTGCCTCGTCCAAGGGTGCGGCAAAGTGCCGCAACTGCGCCGACTCAAGGTTTACCGCGACACTGCTGGCGCGGGCCAACCGCGCCGCATCACGGAGCAGGCCATCCGAGATGTCCATCATGGCGGTCGCGCCACATTCGGCCGCAGCGGGGCCGGCGCTCAGCGGAGGCACCGGCCGGGACTGGATTCCGGCGAGCTCTCGCAGCGGAGCCGGGGCCCCGTCGTCGAAAACCGGGCTTTCGAGCAGCGCCAGTCCGGCCGCCGCGCGCCCCAGCGTGCCGGCCACCGCGACGGTGTCGCCGGGACGCGCGCCGCTGCGCAGGACCGGGCTGCGGCCTTCGAGGTCCCCGGTAACGGCAGCCGTGACCACGATCGACTCGCCGCGGCCAAGATCACCGCCCACGACGGAGCACCGGCCCGCCCCCAGTTTCCGCAGGGCATCGGCCACGCCGTCGGCCAGGCTCTCGACCCATGCCACCGGCGTCGCACCGGGCAGGGTCAGGCTGATGACCAGTGACGTCGGCACGGCTCCCATGGCATTTATGTCCGAGAGGTTCTGCGCGACGGATTTCCATCCGACGTCGTAGCCCGTCGTCCGGTAGCCGGAGGGCCACTCAAGCCGGAAGTCCTGGTCCTGGACCAGTGTGTCGATCGAGATGACGGTGCGGGCATCGGGTGCCTCGATCACGGCAGCGTCATCGCCCGGCCCGACCGGGACGCGGGCGGGGCCGAGGCGCGGGAAAATCCTTTCCAGAAGCGAGCCTTCGTCCAGATCGTTGACAGTCAGTTCAGCGGCCAATCTTTTGCGTTCTCCTTGTATCTCGTCTGCCGGGTCCATGGCCCCGCGGCTCCCCCGGGACGTCACTCGCCGGACGCCCTCAGCACTGCCTGCCTGAATGCCCGGTGCCGGGCCACCGCTTCTTCGACCGGCCGTGCCACCCGCTCTTCCGCGACCCGCGCAACAGCGTCCCGGAGCCGCCGCCGCGCATTTGCGGCCCGGGCACGGGCCACGAACCGCGCGATCACGCCCGATGCCAGCGCCAGCACCACCCCGGCGAGGATCCCGGCGGCCAGCAACAAGGTCGGCACCGGGAAGCCTTCGACCGTTGGTGTCTCAGGGACCGCAAACTGCAGGTAGCCCAGCGCGGCGATGCCAAGGAGCCAGAGCGCTCCGGCCAAGGCGGCTGCGAGGGCGAGCCACTGGAGCAGGCCGAAAACCGGCCACCACCACGACGCACGGTCGGAGCGCAGGTCCGTGCCCACCAGGGCCTGGTCCAAGTCGTCCGGAAGCGTTTCCTCCGCGGATCGTGCCGCCCGGCGGATGGCCGCGCGCCAGGGGGCGGCGGCGCCTTCACCGGCGCGGTCGGCGAACTGACGGATGGCCTTGTCGGCCTGCGCCCGCTGGGCGGGGCCCGGGGCCGGCATGGACGAGCGGTTCAGCAGCGGATTAACGTCCTTGCGGTCGAGGTTGAGCCGCTTGAGCGGGTCGCGGCGCAGCTTTCCGAGCCAGCGGACCGCCGGCCATCCGGTCCGGGCATGCGCCCGCCGCCGGTAGGAGGCCCCCACGGCGTCGCTGATCGCTTCCACGCCTGCCGCCTGCGCCAACTGCTCGGCCAACGTGTTCCTGGCCGCCTTGCTGACGCCTGCCGGCTCTGCCCCGGGTTCAACGGCCAGCGCTTGGGCCGCCTTCCTGACGTCGGCGAGCAGCCGCTCGGCCGCGGCCTGCCGCTTGTCGGCAAAGGCCGTGATGGCTGCCGTCAGCTCGGCAAGGCCGGTCCCCGTCGTCGCGGAGACGGGGTAGACATCCACCCGGGCGAGTCCGTCCCGCAGCAAAATCTCCCTCAGCGACCCCAGGACCGGTTGCAGCTGTCCCTCGGCCAGCCGGTCCACCTGGTTCAGCACCACCAGCGTCACCGCATCGTGCGAGGCCAACGGGCGCAAAAATCCCTGGTGCACGGCGGCATCGGCGTACTTTTGCGGATCCAGCACCCAGACCAGTACGTCGACCTGGCCGGCGAACCGTTGCACGATGGCGCGATGCTCGACGGCGGTGGAATCAAAGTCCGGCAGGTCCAGCAGGATCAGGCCGCCGTGCCCGGCGAAGGATCCGTCGTCCACCACGTGCCGGTTGGCTACCTGCAGCCAGTCCAGCAGCGGTTCGCTGCCGGCCGTTCCCCAAATTCCCGCCATTGCTTCGGACGTGGTGGGGCGGCGTGCCGCGACGGTGGCGTGGCGGGTGCCGGATACGGCGTTGAAGAGGGAGGACTTTCCGCTGCCGGTCGCACCGAAAAAGCCCACCACGGTGTGCTCGGCGGACAGGGAGCGGCGGGTGCTGGCCCGTTCCAGGACTTCGGTGACGGGTGCGAGTTCCGCTTCCGGCAGCACCCCGGCGGCGAGCTCGGCGGCCGTGTTCAAGGCATCCAGCCGTGTCTGCAGCAGGGAGGTCTCGGGCTGGCCCCGGTGGCGGCTCAATCCGGGGCTCCCGTGTCCGTCTTTGCCCCCAGCGCGTGCAGCCGCCCTTCCAGTGCGCGCATGGTCCCTGCGTCCTCCACCTCAGGGATCCGCGCCAGGAAGCGCTCCGCTTCGGCGCGCATGAGCCTGCGCGTTCGCTCCTGCAGCTCGGCGCGGGCCTTGCGCGCCAGCCTGCGTACGGCGTCCTCGCCGAAGACCGCTTCCAGCAGCTTCTGGCCCACCACGGCCGTTCCGCCCGCCACGCCGATTTCCAAGCCGGTCAGCCCTCCGGTGGCCGCGAATATCACCACCATCAGCGCTACCCCTAGGCCGTTGACTCCGAAGGAGAGCATGCGCGCGGTGAAGCGCTTGCTCTCACCCTCGCTGCGGATCAGGTCCAGCAGGTCTGCCTGCCACGCCCGGATTTCGCGGGCTACCTCGTCCGCAAAGCCCGCGCTGGGAGTCGACAGGTCTTCGCGTCCGAGCAGGCCCTGCCCGGCCGGGTCTGTCCGCCAGCGCGCGTCGGCCTCCTCCGCGCCGGCGGCCGCCGCCTCGACGACGACGGCCTGCAGCCCGGACTCGATGGCTTCCTCGACTTCGACGGAGGGAGCGGGTTTGCCGGAAAAGAACGCGCCGATCCGGTCCCGCAGCAGGCCTATGCCGCTCTCGATACCCCGGAAAAATTCTCCGGTGCCGACAAAGTCCTGCCAGCGCGCCAACACCTCGCCCCGGAGGAGCGTTCCGTCCTCCGTGGCCGCGAGAGCCCGCGTGGTCGCCGCCTCGTAGGAGTCTTCCACGACGGTGCGCAGTCGCTGGCCGACGGCAAGCTGGTCATCGACGGCATCGGCGACTGACCCGACCGTCGCGGCCAGTGAACGCACCGCCCCGCCGAGGGTGCGCCGGGCGATGTCTGCCCGGCCGGAGGCGTCGGCGGCGAGTTCCTGGAGCCACTCCCGGAGGGGATCGACGGCGCCGGCCGGGAGCATGCCCCGTTCGTCCAGCCGGGACTCGAGGATGACAAACAGGCGGGCCGCGGCGAGACCCTGCCGCTGCAGCAGACCGGCCAGGTCGGCGCGGACTTCACGCTCAACTTCTTCCGGTACCCGGTCCAGCACGACCGCCACTTCGATGTCCCGCTGTGCGGCGTCCAGGAGCAGCGCCCACGGCACGGCGTCGGCGTACCGGTTGGCGGTGGTCACGAAAATCCACAGGTCGGCGGCGGCCAGCAGTTGTCCGGCCAGCCGCCGGTTCTCGTCGGCAATCGAATCGATATCCGGTGCATCGAGCAGCGCTATGCCCGCGGGAATGCTGTTGTGGGCGAGCAACACCAGCGAGGTTCCGGCAGGTTCGCCGGCCGGTGCCGGATTGTGGGCCTGCCTGTCGGCGGTGGCCGGCGCCGGCGTTCCGGTGATTCGGCTGAGGCCGGGCAGGATCCGCCGATCCGAAAACCATGCCGCGTCGCCCGGATGATGCAGCAGGACGGGTTGGCGTGTGGTGGGCCGGATCGCCCCGGCACGGGTGGCCGGAAAGCCCGCCACCGCGTTGACGAGCGTCGATTTCCCGGCGCCGGTGGATCCCCCCACGACGGCCAGCAGCGGGGCTTCCAGCGTGCGGTAGCGGGGCAGAATGTAGTCGTTCAACTGGGCAATGGCGGCGGCGACGGCTCCGCGGGCTGCGGCGGCACCGGGAACGTTTAGCGGCAACTGGACCGCTTCAAGCGCGCCCCGGCTTTGTTCCAAGAGCACGACGGCGTCCGCCGCTCCCCTGTCCTGGCCCTCGGGCAACCTGCTTGTCACGGTTCCTATCATGCCAGCAGGAGCCGCCAACCCTGCCACGGCGGGCCGTAGGCCTGGTTCTTCGGGGCATACAAAAAGCCGGTCCGGGACGGGATGTCCGGGACCGGCTGTTGGTGACCCCAGCGGGATTCGAACCCGCGTTACCGCCGTGAGAGGGCGGCGTACTAGGCCGCTATACGATGGGGCCGCATAGCTTGCACAGTTGAAGGCCTGCACTGCCTTGTCCTTGCGGACCGTGACCCCAGCGGGATTCGAACCCGCGTTACCGCCGTGAGAGGGCGGCGTACTAGGCCGCTATACGATGGGGCCGTAGGTTTGCGCGGAGTTTTCGCTCCACACAATCCAGTCCCCGCCGGAGCGGAGACTGTAGCGCTGGGATACCAGGACTCGAACCTAGAATGACGGTACCAGAAACCGTTGTGTTGCCAATTACACCATATCCCACTGGCACTTTCGGAGCCGGTGGAAACGGGCTTTTACCCATTCCCTGGCGCCTCAGCACGAGTAATTACTTTACCGGATGCCTGCTCGAAAGTGCAAAACGAGCAACGCGCGGCAGCCGGGCGGCGCGTCGCCCGGGGCGCGCTCAGCCGCGGAAGGCCTTGATCCGCGCCAGGGAGGAGTCCTTGCCCAGGATCACCATGGACTCGAAAAGCGGCGGCGAAATCCGACGCCCGGAGACCGCGGTGCGCACCGGCCCAAAGGCCAGCCGCGGCTTCAGCCCCAGGCCCTCGACCAGGGCCGATCGCAGGGCCGCCTGGATGTTCTCTGCCGTCCACTCCTCGAGCGGCTCCAGCGCGGCCAGCGCGGCGTCCAGGGCTTCCGTCAGGTTCTCGGGCAGGCCCTTGCGCGCGTCGTCGGCGACCTCGATCTCGTCGTCGTTCTTGAAGAGGAATGCCACCATCTCCGGCGCCTCGCCCAGCAGGGTGATGCGCTCCTGGATCAGCGGCGCGGCGTCGGCCAGGATCATCTGCTCGCGTTCCGTCAACGACTCCCCGACCAGGCCGGCATGCTGCAGGTAAGGGATCAGCCGGAGCTTGAAGTCGCCGGGTTCAAGCAGGCGCACATGGGTCCCGTTGATGGCCTCGGCCTTCTTCAGGTCGAAGCGCGCCGGATTCGCCAGCACGTCGTGGATGTCGAAGGCCTCCACCATCTGGTCGATGGTGAAGATGTCCTCGTCGGCGGACAGCGACCAGCCCAGCAGCGAGAGGTAGTTGAGCAGGCCCTCCCGGATAAAACCGCGCTCCCGGTGCAGGAACAGGTTGGACTCGGGATCGCGCTTGGAAAGCTTCTTGTTGCCCTGGCCCATCACGTACGGGAGATGGCCGAACAACGGCATGTAGCGGGCCACGCCGATGTCCACCAAGGCCCGGTAGAGCGCGATCTGGCGAGGAGTCGAGGACAGCAGGTCCTCGCCGCGCAGAACGTGGGTGATGCCCATCAGTGCGTCGTCCACGGGGTTGACCAGAGTGTAGAGCGGCTTGCCGTTGGCGCGGACGACGGCGAAGTCCGGCACGCTGCCGGCCTTGAAGGTGATCTCCCCGCGCACCAGGTCCGTGAAGGTAATGTCCTCGTCCGGCATCCGCACGCGCAGCACCGGTTCGCGCCCCTCGGCCTTGAACGCGGCAATCTGGTCCTGTGTCAGGTCCCGGTCAAAGTTGTCGTAGCCCAGCTTGACGTCGCGGCCGGCGGCTTTGTGCCGGGCCTCGACTTCTTCCGGGGTGGAATAGGACTCGTAGAGGTGGCCGGCCTCCTTCAGCTTCGCGATGACGCCCTGGTAGATGCCGCCGCGCTGGGACTGGCGGTACGGCTCATGCGGCCCGCCGACCTCCACGCCCTCGTCCCACGTGATGCCCAGCCACTTCAGCGCTTCCAGGAGCTGCTGATAGCTTTCCTCGCTGTCGCGGGCGGCGTCCGTGTCCTCGATCCGGAACACCATGGTGCCGCCCGTGTGCCGGGCGTAGGCCCAGTTGAACAGGGCGGTGCGGATCAGTCCGACGTGCGGCGTGCCCGTGGGAGACGGGCAGAAGCGCACACGGACGGGAGTTTCGTCGTCAACAGTGGGGATGGCAGCAGCAGTAGTCATGATGTGCTCCAGTTTAGTCTGCCAAGCCACTGCCGCTGGCCGGGCCGGAGGCCCGGCTACTTCTTGCGCGGCTTCTTCCGGCGCGAACCGGCGGTGTATCGGTAGAGGTAATAGAGCGCCAGCAGGATGCCGACCGCCAGGAACGTCCCCGCCAGCCAGTCCGGGCCGCCCCAGTAGTGGGTGGCCCGGGCCGCCACGGAAAACGTGGCCAGCGATCCCAGCGCGAAGACTCCGAAGGAGCGGCGGCGTGCCGGCATGGGATCAGCGGCGGGCGGTGTTGGACAGGGTGCCGATGCCCTCGATCTCAACCTCGTAGCGCTGGCCGGATTCGATGGTGCCGACGCCGGAGGGGGTGCCGGTCATGATGACGTCGCCGGGGAGCAGGGTGAAGGCCTGGGAGGCGTAGGAGACCAGTTCCTTGACGCCCCAGATCATCTGCGAGGTATTGCCCTCCTGCTTCAGCTCTCCGTCGAGCCGGCCGCGGATGGCCAGGTCTTCGGTGTCCAGTTCGGTCTCGATCCACGGGCCGAGCGGGGCCGAGCCGTCGAATCCCTTGGCGCGGGCCCACTGGTTGTCGGTGCGCTGCGCGTCCCGGGCGGTCAGGTCGTTGCCGCAGGTGTAGCCGAAGATGACCTCGTCCACGCGCTCCACCGGGACGTCCTTGCAGATCCGGCCGATGATCACGCAGAGTTCGGCCTCGTAGGAGACTTCGTCGGAGAACTCAGGCAGGACCAGCGGCTCGTTCGGGCCGATCACCGAGGTGTTGGGCTTGAGGAACATCAACGGGGCGGCCGGCGTCTCGTTGCCCATTTCCTGGATGTGGTCGGCGTAGTTGCGGCCGATGCCGATCACCTTGCTGCGCGGAATGATCGGGGCGAGCAACCGCACGTCCTCGAGCTTGTGTTGGGCACCGGTGGGCTGGATGCCGTTGAAGAACGGGTCGCCGGCGATGACGGTAATCTGCTCACTCCCCTCCTCGCCTTCGACGATGCCGTACTGGGGGTCGGATTCAAGGACAAACCGGGCTATGCGCATGGGTTTAGCCTACTGGTTTCCCGCCCGCGGATTTCAAATGGGACGGGCCCGAACCTGCACCTCTCAACCGCGCAGGTATTCGAGCTGGGCGGCGACGGAGGATTCGGCGGCGAAGCGGACCGCGGGATCGACGTCGGCGTAGACATGGTCGGTCACCGCGTCGACGGTCGCGTCGGCGCCGAGGTGCTCCAGTGCGGCGCGAATCTGGTCCAGGCGGAGCCGGCGGTGGTCGGCGTACTCGCGGCAGATGGCCGACAGGTCCGGAAGCGTGCCGCCGTGCGCGGGCAAGACCTTCGCCGGACCGAGGAGTTCCAGCCGGGCCAGCGAAGCCAGGTACGGGCCGAGCCTGCCGTCCGGGTAGGCGATGATGGTGGTGCCGCGGCCCAGGATGGTGTCGCCGGTGAGCACTGAGCCGTGAGGTCCGTCGTCGGGAAGATGGAAGCTCACCGAGTCCGCCGTGTGGCCCGGTGTGGCCAGCACGCGGATGTCGACGCCGGCCGCCCGAACCACCTCGCCGTCCCGCAGCGGTTCGGCGGCGTAACAGAGTGCTTCGTCCAAGGCACGCACGGGAGCGCCGGTCAGTTCGTGGAAGCGTTCGCTCGCTTCGATGTGATCGATGTGGTGGTGGGTAATCAGGACCAGTTCCACCTTCCCCACTGCCGCCAGCTCAGCCAAGTGCTCCTCGTCCAGCGGCCCGGGATCGACAACTGCCACTCCCCCGTTCCCCGGGGCGGCGATCAGGTAGGACTGGGTGCCGTCCAGGCTCATCGGCCCCGGGTTGGGGGCCAGCCGGTACCGGGTCAGTTCACTGCTGCGGACAAGGGAGGGATTCAGTTCAGCGGTCACAGGATTCATCCTCGCACTCCCCGCCCGGCGCCGCAGGCCGGCGCCCCGGGGAGGC
Source organism: Arthrobacter sp. Y3223166 (assembly GCF_059090935.1). Taxonomy (NCBI): domain Bacteria; kingdom Bacillati; phylum Actinomycetota; class Actinomycetes; order Micrococcales; family Micrococcaceae; genus Arthrobacter; species Arthrobacter sp. Y3223166. Next base: position 38,406 of record NZ_JBNHGE010000008.1, read on the forward strand.
GGCCGTTGGTGGCCGGCGCCCCGGGAGGTTGCCACGGCCCTCATCATCCCCCGGGCCGGACGGCATCCGTCATACTTGCCGGGCCCGTACCGGTGGCTTGACCATGTTCGCTACGCTGGGCACCTGCAGTCCCGCCAACGGCGGCCGGACGAGGGCCGGGCGATGCGCGCATCTTCCCGGCCGGATGGAGGATCAGTGCTGACGGAAGTCCACTCACCGTACGACGTGCAGCTGGGCCGGGATGGCCTCCTGGTGTTGACTGTCCGGCGCGGCCTCAGCGTCGGTGCCGAGCTCGCGCAGCACGTCGTCGACCACCTCTTCGACGTCGCCGGGGACCGGCGGGTGGCGGTGCTGCTGAAAATGGCCGGCGTGCGCTGGGTGACTCCGGAGGCACGGCTGATCGCAGATACCTTCACGCCGTGCGTCGCCCTCGCGGTGCTCGGCAACGGGGCCGTCGACCGGGTGCTCGCCAGCTTCTTCGTGCGGATCTTCGCCAAGGACGACTTCCCGACGGGATATTTCGACGACGAGGCCGCGGCGCGTCAGTGGCTGGCGACGCATGCCGGACGCCTTGCCGGGGTGGAGACGGAATAAGTCCGGGCTGCGGCTGGGTTGCCCTTGATGGAACCATTTGCAGCTGCAGGATAGGAAAACCCCATGGCGGATACCCAGAACACCACGTCCCTGGCCGATTTGCTGGCCGAATATGACGTGGCCGAGCACGACCATGCGGTGGCCGAGCGCAACAGCGGGATGCAGCACATTCATAACCACGCCAACGGGGACATCGTGTGGTTCCCCACCTGGCAGAAAAACCGCGAGACGACCGACTGGGAAACCGCCGTGCAAGAGTTCTCCGCCGAGCTCGAGGCCGCCGCCGCGGGCGGCGCGGATGCCGCCGAAGCCGCAGCGGCCCTGGCGTCCTCCCGGCTGCAGGCCCTGCTGGAACAGGCTGCCGAGGCCCCGGACGCCAATGTGTTTATCCGCGAGAACCTGGCCCGCTTCCTGTCGGAGACCTGGGCCCTCGGCGACGCCTACGCGCTGAAGAGCGGGAAGAAACTCCCGGGGACGGCGGCGCCGGCCGGCATTTTCGCTTCGTTCCCGTACGAGGTCTACGCGCGGGACGGCGGCAGCTTCGCCACCGCCCTGTGGAACGACCTGGTGGATGCCCGCAAGAACCGGATCGCCGCCGAAGAGGCCGAGCGCAAAGCGCTCAAGCCCGTCTCCAAGAAGGCTCGAAAGGCCGCAGAGCGCAAGGCAGCCGCCCGGAAGGGTTAGCCGCAGCACCTTCCGGCGCTCCCCGGGGGTACGCCGGAAGGTAAGGTGGGCGGGCGTCGGAAGGTGGGCGGGCGTCGAAGGTGTGCCCCGCCGTCGTGGTCCTGCGTCAGAGGAACAACAGGAGCAGGACCGCCAGCGGCAGGAGCGACTGGGCCAGCGCACTCTGCCACAGGCGGCGTTCCGAGAACCAGAGCACGGCCCCGAGGATCACGTGGGCGATGCAGGTGAAGACGATGATGGTCTCGCCGGTGGCCGGGCTGCCGCCGGCGGCGATGATCACGCCGGCCAGGGCGCCCAGCCCCCAGGCCATGTTGTAAAAGCCCACGTTGATGGTCCACAGCCGCACCGCGCCCACGTCCTCGGGCCGGATGAGGAACAACCGGTGGAAGCGCTGGTCGCGGTAGAAGAAGGCCTCCGCCGCGCCAACGGCAATCAGCATCACTCCGAAGAGCGCCGCCAAGACGTACGCCGCCACCGTCATGGACCCAGTGTGGCCCGGCCGGGGCCCGAACGGAAGCGGCGGTCAGGCCAGGCGGCGGTCAGGCCAGGCGGGTGAGCCAGCCCCGGGAGTCCTCCACGGCGCCTGTCTGGATGCCGAGCAGCTCCTGGCGGATGGACATGGACACGTCGCCGGACCCGGCGCTCGGCGAGGCGATGCTCCAGCCGTCGGCCTTCAGCTCGCCGATCGGGGTGATCACCGCGGCGGTGCCGCAGGCGAAGGCTTCGGTGATGTCCCCCGCCGCCACGCCGTCGCGCCATTCGTCGATGGTGATCTTGCGTTCCTGCACGTCCAGGCCGCGGTCCTTGGCCAGCTCGATCACCGAGGAACGGGTGACGCCGTGCAGGATGTGGCCGTTCAGTTCCGGGGTGACCAGGCTGCCGTCCTTGAACACGAAGAACACGTTCATCCCGCCGAGTTCTTCGATGGCGTTGTCGTTGAACTTGTCCAGGAAGAGCACCTGCTGGCAGCCGTTGGCTTCGGCTTCCAGCTGCGCGGCCAGGGACGCGGCGTAGTTGCCGCCGCACTTGGCCTCCCCGGTGCCGCCCTCGCCGGCGCGGGAGTAGCGCTCGGAGAGCCAGATGGACACCGGCTTGAGCTCGCCGCCGAAGTAGTTCCCGGCCGGCGAGGCGATCACGCGGTAGGACACCTCGTGGGCGGGGCGAACGCCCAGGAACGCCTCGGTGGCGATCATGAACGGGCGCAGGTACAGGGCTTCGCCGTCGCCGGAGGGCACCCACGCCTTGTCGGTGGTGACCAGCTGGCGCAGGGACTCGATGAAGGTTTCCTCCGGCAGCTCCGGAAGGGCCAGCCGGCGCGCCGAGGTGTTCAGGCGGGCGGCGTTGGCCTCGGCCCGGAAGGTCCAGACGGACCCGTCGTCGTGCTGGTAGGCCTTCAGGCCCTCGAAGATCTCCTGGCCGTAGTGCAGCACCGCGGCGGCAGGATCCATCATGATGGGCCCGTACGGCTCGATCCGCGCATTCGACCAGCTGCCCGTGCCGTCGGCGTCGACCTTGTAGTCGACGACGGCCGTGTGGTCCGTGAAGTGCTTGCCGAAGCCCGGGTTCGCCAAGATGGCGGCGCGCTCCTCGGCGCTCTTCGGACGCTCCGAGAGCTGCTGGGTGAATTCGAGGGGTTCAGTCATGGTTCCTCCGCGGTGAGGGCACGCCCTTGTGCGTCAAATAATGATTCTGGTTAGTAACCGTTAACTACCCTACTGCCAAAGCGGCGGTGATCGCATCGCCGATTTCCGCAGTGGTGCGGGAGGCACTCCCCCGGGTTGCGACGTCGTGCTCCACCGCCTGCTGCACGCGGGCGGCCGCGCCGGCGAGGCCCAGGTGCTCCAGCAGCAGGGCCACGGACAGGATGGCCGCCGTGGGGTCGGCCTTCTGCTGGCCGGCGATGTCCGGCGCGGAGCCGTGAACCGGCTCGAACATGGACGGAGCGGTGCGGTCCATGTTGATATTCCCGGACGCCGCCAGGCCGATGCCGCCGGTGATGGCGGCGGCCAGGTCGGTGATGATGTCGCCGAACAGGTTGTCGGTGACGATCACGTCGAAGCGGGCCGGGTCCGTGACCATGAAGATGGTGGCCGCGTCGATGTGCAGGTAGTCGACGGCAACGTCCGGGAACTCGGCGCCGACCGTCTCCACGGTGCGCCGCCACAGGTGCCCGGCGTGGACCAGCACGTTGTGCTTGTGCACCAGGGTGAGCTTCTTGCGGCGGCCGGACGCGCGGCGGAAGGCATCGCGGACCACGCGCTCCACGCCGTGGGCGGTGTTGACCGAGACCTCGGTGGCGATTTCATGCGGAGTGCCCACGCGCAGCGCGCCGCCGTTGCCCACGTAGGGCCCTTCGGTTCCTTCGCGGACGACGACGAAGTCCACCTCGCCCGGGTTTGCCAGCGGGCTGGGGACGCCGGGCAGCAGCTTCGCCGGGCGCAGGTTCACGTAGTGGTCGAGGGAGAAGCGCAGCTTGAGCAGCATCTCCCGCTCGATGACGCCGGACGGAATCCGGGTGTCGCCGGGGGCGGCGCCGACGGCGCCGAAGAGGATCGCGTCATGCTTGCGGAGCCGCTCCAGCGTCTCCTCGGGCAGGGTCTCGCCGGTGGCCAGCCAGTGCTCGGCGCCCAGCGGGTACTCGGTCAGGTCGAAGGTGGCGCCGCCGTCGGCAGTGGCCGCCGTGAGGACCTTTACCGCCTCCGCCACGACCTCCGGTCCGATGCCATCGCCGGGAATGACTGCCAGGGAGAATGCCTTTGCTGCTGCGCTCATGGCTTCAAGTTTAGGAAACCATTCCACATTCTGGGCAAACCGTCCCAAAATGTGAACACCTCGGGGTTTTGTGCAGCAAGGGTGGCGACTTAAAGGTGGAACTGCGCGATGGCAACCTTTCGGCTCCGCCCTCGGCCGCGGCAGACCGGAGGGCGCCTTTCCCATCAACTGCCATGCCAGGACAAGCACCACCGGCACATGCTGCTGCGCCCCCTCCGGGCCTTGCCAAAGATTAATAAGCATGCTTAGGTTAAATCGTTAAGGGCCGCACGGATCACGCTCAACACGGGCGTCCGTACCCTCCAAAAGACATCGATCGAGAAGGAGATACCATGCTCGCCCAAGAACAAATCAACAACCTGCTCAGCCGCGGCGGAAACGTCGTTTCGACTGACGGAGACAAAATCGGCTCCATCGGCCAGGTCTACGCCGATGATGACAGCGGCCGCCCCACGTGGGTGACGGCCAAGACCGGCCTGTTCGGCTCCTCCGAAACTTTCGTCCCGCTCGAAGCGGCACGCGTGGAGGGTGACGACATTGTGGTCCCCTACACCAAGGACCAGATCAAGGACGCCCCGCGGGTCGACGTGGACGGCTACCTTGAGCCCGCAGAGGAGGACCGGCTCTACGCGCACTATCAGCTGGGCGGCGGCGGGCGGACTTATACCGACGCCACGACCGGCCGGGACACCGACTACACCGCTGCCGGCACGGGCACCGGCACTACCGGGCAGTACGGCACCGACGATACCCGCGGCACGTACACCGAGGACGCCCCGGGCACGGTGGGCCGGGACACCTCCGGTCCCACTACCGACGACGCCATGACCCGCTCCGAGGAGCGCCTGCATGTCGGTACCGAGAAGCAGGCGACGGGCCGGGCCAGGCTGCGCAAGTACGTCACCACCGAGAATGTCACCCAGACCGTGCCGGTCCAGCGCGAGGAAGTCCGCATCGAACGCGAACCGATCACCGATGCCAACCGCGGCGACGCCATGTCCGGCCCGGACCTGAGCGACGAGGAACACGAGGTCACGCTCCACGAGGAACGGCCCGTCGTGGAGAAGGAGACCGTCCCGGTCGAACGGGTCCGGCTTGAGAAGGACACCGTCACCGACGAGGTCAGGGTCGACGAAGAAGTGCGTAAGGAACGCATCGAGACTGACGGCACAGACACCGACACCCGCCGCTAGCGGGGGCTGGCCGACGCGAAAGGCCGGGGCAGGGAGCATTCCCGCCCCGGCCTTTCGCTCGCCCCGGCATGGCGGGTGGCCAGGGCCGCCTAAAGATCGCCGTCAGCGAAGGAATCGAAGATTTTGCGCGTCTTGGCATCCATGGGCAGCATGTACTGACCGTCCGCGCTGTAGCCGAAGCCGGGCTCGGGGACTTGGTGCCCGACCTTGGCCGGCTTTGTCTTGTAGACCCAGGCGCCGAGCGTCAGCGCCTGCTCCGCGCTCAGGTTGGTCTCGACCAGCGGATCGGCGGCGGTGAGCAGGTCCACCAGCCCGGCCGGTCCGCTCATCTTGGCCATGGCGGCGAATCCGAGCAACAGTACCCCCTGGTGCGCGGAGCGGCCGAAGTCGCCGTTGCGCAGGGTTTTCCGCTCCCGGGCGTAGTCCAGCGCCGTCTCACCGTCGAGCTTGCTCTTTCCCGCCTTGACGTCCAGCACCGGGATCGGGGCGTCAATGGTGACGCCGCCGATTTCATCCACCAGGTCCTCGAACTGCCTGAAACCGGTGAGGATGTAGCCCTCCACCTTCAGGCCGGTCACGTCCGCCACGACCTTCTGCTGCGCCTTGGGTCCGCCCCGCATCATGGCCGCGTTGATCTTCGCCTGGCCGCCGCCTGGCATGTCCACCCAGAGATCCCGCGGGATGCCCAGGATGCCGCCTCCGCCCTTGCCGTCCACGCCGATTACCTGGAGGGCGTCGGCGCGGGCTTCGCGAACCTTCTCGCCCTTGCTCTTCTGGGCGTCGGAGCCTATGAGCAGGACGTGGCGCTTGCCGCCCAGAACCGTCTTGTTCACGTCGAGAGAAGGCCACCAGCCGCCCACTGCAGTCCACGTTCCGTCCTTGTCTACGGCAAGGGTCACGTCGTCGCCGGAGGTCAGGACGGCCATGTCCTGCCCGTTCCATTCACCGGTCGCGGCCTTGACGGTGGTTTTGGTTTCGACCGGAGTCCGGCCGGCGAGCGCACCGGCAGCCAGCTTGTTGGCAGCCACGTCGCCGCCCTCGTAGATGGCCGTCGCCAGCTCCGCCAGGGGTTCGGGCATCTCGCCGGTCTCCACCATGCTGGGGCTGGGAGTTGCCGAATGCAGCGGACGGGGCTGCTCGGCCTTCGGCGCGCAGCCGGTCAGCAGGAGAAGGGATACGAGCGGGAGCGCTGCGAGGCGGGCAAGTTTCATGGCTTTATGTTCCCGCTTACCCGGCCGCTGTGCAAAGGTTTCACCGCGCGACGTCTGTGCGCCCGCCGAGACAGCCCTTCCCGTCGGACCGATGTTCTCCTCAAGGGGGCGTCAGCGGGTGCCCTTCCCACCGCCGCGGCTCGCCCGTGGGAGGGTACCTGCCCACTGCCATCGGGCCCGGGCCCGTGGCGGGACCAGCCCGGCGCCCCCGTCTCCGGCATGCGCCGGCGGGCAGCTACCTGGCCCATTCGGTCTGCATCTCCGCGACGGGGTGGATGTTTACCATCCTGACGCCGTCCCCGGTGGTGGCCGTGAACTCGTGCCAGGCGTACGCCGGGATGACGATCACCGTTTGCGCGCCCGCATGGCCGGACTGGCCGTCGATCGTGAAGTCGATCTCGCCGTCGAGCAGTACGAAGATTTCCTCATAGGGATGGCGGTGGCGTTCGGCACCGCGCGAGTTCACGAAGAAGGATGCGTGGGCGCCGTGTTCGCTGCCACGGAAGACGGCGGCTCCCGAGGCGGGACGCAGGCTGGCAAGGGACAGGGCTTTGTAGGTCATCGGAGCGGCCTTCCGGTCAGCGGGTAGCCGACACTCTACCGACTGCGCGCCGGCGGTCCCAGGGGAACGGCGATCCAGCCGTTCGCTTCCCCGGCGGCCGCCACGGCGGAGACAGCGGCAGGGCCTGATGCTACGTTGGCGGGACAGAGCAGTGCAGAGCGCCGTGTGGACGGAGGAAAGGCATGAGCGGTTCCACCACAACCGAAAAACAACCGGAGCTGAAACGGGCCATAGGACCCAAACTCCTGCTCCTGTTCATCGTGGGTGACATCCTGGGCACGGGCGTCTACGCGCTGACCGGACAGGTGGCCGGCGAGGTGGGCGGCGCGGCGTGGGCCCCGCTGCTGCTCGCGTTCGTCGTGGCCACCATCACCGCGTTCTCCTACCTGGAGCTCGTCACCAAGTACCCGCAGGCCGCCGGGGCCGCGCTGTACACGCACAAGGCCTTCGGCGTCCATTTCCTCACCTTCCTGGTGACGTTCGCCGTGCTCAGTTCCGGCATCACCTCTGCCTCCACCGCCGCCAAGTTCCTGGGTGAAAACTTCATCGCCGGGTTCAACCTGGACTGGAACCAGACCGGCGTGACCTGGGTGGCGATTGTCTTCATGGCCGTCCTGGCGGGAATCAACTTCCGCGGCGTCAGCGAGTCGGTGAAGTTCAACGTGGTCCTGACGGTAGTGGAGTTCACCGGGCTGCTAATCGTGATCTTCATCGGCTTCTGGGCCATGAGCCAGGGCAATGTCGACTTCAGCCGGGTCATGGTGTTCGAGACCTCGGAGGACAAGGGCGTCTTCCTGGCCATCACCGCCGCCACCTCGCTGGCGTTCTTCTCCTTCGTGGGCTTCGAGGATTCGGTGAACATGGCCGAAGAGACCAAGGACCCGGTCACCACCTTCCCCAAGGTCATGCTCACGGGTCTGGGCATCACGGTGATCGTGTACGTGCTGGTGTCCATCACCGCGGTGGCCATCGTGCCCATCGGGCAGTTGTCGGAAAGCCCGACGCCGCTGTTGGAAGTAGTGTCGGTCGGCGCGCCGGGCTTCCCGGTGGACGTCATCTACCCGTTCCTGTCCATGTTCGCCGTGGCCAACACCGCGCTGATCAACATGCTGATGGCCAGCCGCCTGCTCTACGGCATGGCCCGGCAGGACGTGCTGCCGCGGTTCCTGGGCAAGGTCCACCCCAACCGCCGCTCCCCCTGGGCCTCCATCATCTTCACCACGCTCATTGCGTTCGTCCTGATCTTTGTGGTCACCAACGTGATGGGCACCGACACCATCGCCGCGCTGGGCGGCACCACTGCCCTGCTGCTGCTGGGCGTCTTCACGATCGTGAACCTGGCGGTGCTGGTCCTGCGCCGCAAACCGGTCGACCGCAAACATTTCCGGACCCCCACCGTGCTGCCCTACCTCGGGATGGCCACCTGCCTCTTCCTGGTGGGCCCGTGGGCGCAGGATCCGATCGAATACCAGATTGCCGGCCTGCTGCTCGGTCTCGGCCTGGTGCTGTGGCTGCTCACCTGGCTCTGGAACCGCGGCGCGTACGGCAGGAAGACGAGGTTCCGCAGCCCGGAGGAACTGGGCGGTTGACGGGACCGGGCGTCCGGAGCGAACCGGGTGAATTGATCGCACAGCGATCGTCCGAAGCCGCCGATTGACGGAGCCCGGGCGATTGACCTGGGGCATGGGTGGGTAAGGACAGTGAAACAACGACGGCGGAGGCCGTCCGCGTGACGACGACGCCGGCGGCCTTCTGAGACCGGCCGCGGGCGAATGAGAGCCAGCAGGAAGGAAGGCCATGGCCGCCAAGAAACACCGGACCGGGACCCTGGACCAGGAGAACCTCGCCGCCTATCTGGACTACCATCTGCTGGGCGCGGCTGCGGGCGTGCAGCTGTTCGACGCCGTCCGCCAGTCGTGGGCGGGAACACCGGAGGAGGCCGAGTTCCGGAAGCTGCGCGACGAGGTGTCCGCAGAGCGCAAGGAATTGAAGGCCCTGCACCGCAGCTTCGGTTACCGGCGCAACAAGCTCAAGCAGCTCGGCTCGATGGCCGGCGCCATTGCCAGCAAGGTGAACCCGCTCAACCCCACGCGCGCTTCGGGCGGGGTGGGCGCCCAACTGGAACTCGAATCACTGATGTCCGCCCTGCGCGGCAAGCAGTGCATGTGGCAGGTCCTGACCGTTCTGGCGCCCAGGGACCGCCGGCTGGACGCCACCCGCTTCCAGGAACTCGAGGCCCAGGCTGCGGACCAGCAGAGACGGGTGGAGCGGATCATGGCCGCGACCGCGGCTCGGCGCTTCCAGCCGGGCGGGTAGGGCCAACCGGCCGGGGGCCAGACGGCCGGCGCTTCCAGCCGGGCGGCTAGGGCTACCCGGCTGGCGCTTCCAGCCGGGCGGCTAGGCTACCCGGCAGCCGTTTCCAGCCGGGCGGCTAGGGCTACCCGGCAGCCGCTTCCTGCCCCACGACGATCGGCTAGCCGGCCGGTTCTTCGTACTTCGGGAAGATCGGCGTGGGCGCCGGCAGCGGGGTGCCCGGCACCAAAGCCGTGCCGATGGCAGCGAAGTCGCGGGCGCCGTCGTCGTCCTGTCCCAGCACGTCCAGCAGCTTGCCGGCCGCGGTCGGCATGACCGGCTGGACCAGGATGGAAACGATGCGCAGCACCTCGAGCGTCACGTAGAGCACGGTGTTCATCCGCTCCACATCCGTCTTGCGCAGCACCCACGGGGCCTGCTCCGCGAAGTACGCGTTGGTGTCGCCAAGCACGGTCCAGATGGCTTCGAGCGACCCGTGGAAATCCTGGACCTCATAGGCCGCCCGGGACTTCTCGAGGAGGCGCTCGGCGCGGGCCAGCAGTTCATGGTCCTCGGCGGCGAGCGTCGCGGGCTGCGGGACCTTGCCCTCGCAGTTCTTCGCCACCATGGACAGCGACCGCTGGGCGAGGTTGCCCAGGTTGTTGGCCAGGTCCGCGTTCATCCGGCCGACCACGGCGTCGTGATTGTAGGAGCCGTCGGCGCCGAAGGGAACTTCGCGCAGCAGGAAGAAGCGCACCTGGTCCAGGCCGTACTGCGCCACCCATTCGGCGGGAGCGACCACGTTGCCCAGCGATTTGGACATCTTCACGCCGTTGTTGTTCAGGAAGCCGTGGATCATGACGCGCTTGGGCAGTTCCAGCCCGGCCGACATCAGGAAGGCGGGCCAGTAGACCGCGTGGAAGCGGGAGATGTCCTTGCCGATCACGTGGACGTCGGCCGGCCAGAACTTCTTAAACGATTCCGACTCCGTGTCCGGGTAGCCGACGCCGGTGAGGTAGTTGGTCAGGGCGTCGACCCAGACGTACATGACGTGCTTGTCGTTGCCCGGCACGGGCACGCCCCAGTCGAAGGTGGTCCGGGAGATCGACAGGTCCTCCAGGCCGCCCTTGACGAAGCTGATGACCTCGTTGAAGCGGCTGCGCGGGGCGCCGAAATCGGGGTGGTCTTCGTAGAGCTTGAGCAGTTTGTCCTGGTAGTTGGAGAGCCGGAAGAAGTAGCTCTCCTCCTCGGTCCAGGTCAGTTCGGTGTCGGTCTGGATGGAGTAGCGCTTGCCGTCGTCGCGGAGCTCGGTCTCGTCCTCGGCGTAGTAGGCCTCGTCGCGGACCGAGTACCAGCCCTCGTACTTGCCCAGGTAGATGTCCCCGGCCTCTTCCATCTTCTTCCAGATGGCCTGAGAGGCAGCGTAGTGGTCGGCATCGGTGGTGCGGATGAACCGGTCGTAGGAGATCTCCAGGACCTGATGGGCCGCCTTGTAGGCCGCGGTGTTCCGGTCCACCAATTCCTTCGGGGTCATGCCCTCCTTGGCGGCGGTCTGGGCGATCTTCATGCCGTGCTCGTCCGTGCCCGTCAGAAACATGACGTCGTAGCCGTCCAGTCGCTTGAAGCGGGCCATCGCGTCGGTCGCAATGTACTCGTAGGCATGGCCGATATGCGGCACGCCGTTGGGGTACGTGATGGCCGTGGTGATGTAGAACGGGGGCTTGGGCTCGGATGCGGTCACCCTATGAAATTACCCTCTGCGTTCGGCGGTGTCGAAATGTGCGACGCCCGCGGTAGGTGCGTGGTAGGTCGGTAGCCGCGGGTGAGGCGGGGCGGGGGCCGGCCTTGGCCTGGAGCGGTGCCGTAAGCACGCAGGCAGCGCGGGCCATGGCTTGGCACGGTGCCGCCGGCGGCAAGCAGCTTGGGCCGTGGCCTGGCATGGGCAGTGCCACACCCGGCGAGGCGAGGCAGCCGTCGAGGGCGGCGGCAGCGCCGCCAGGCGAGGTGCGCCGCCGTCGTGCTTTATCCACAGATGGGCCGCCGGGATCGACGGCGGGCGGGAGTTGGGGCACGTTGGTCCGATGGACGAACTCATCGGCAGTCTCGGACAGAAATGTCGCATTGACCGGCTAGTCAGCTACCGGGAACTGCGCGAACACGGGATCGAGGAACGCCAGATTACTGCCGCCGTGCGCCGCAGGATCCTGCACCGCCTGCGGCGCGGCATCTACATCTCGGAGGAATACTGGCGGGCGCAAAAACCGTGGGACCAGCAGGTGCTGATGATTAAAGCCCACCACGCGGCTTCCGACGGCAACCTTGTTTACAGCCATGCTTCGGCCGCACGGCTGTGGGGCCTGCACATCTGGAACGCGCCGCCTGAAATCCATGTGATCCAGCGCGGCCGCCGTGGCGAGAAGTCCGCTGGAACGGGGGTGGTACGGCACACCCATCAGGTTCCGGACCGAGACGTGCGGATCCTGTACGGGGGCATCCGCGTCACATCCCGCGAGCGGACGGTCCTGGACTGCGCGCGGTCGCTGCAGTTCGAGCCCGCCGTGGTCATCGCCGATTCGGCCCTCCAGCTCGGTGCGAGCCTCGAACGGATGCATGAATTGGCGGACGCCGCCCCCAGATCACGCTTCCTGACACGCGTCCGGCAAGTGCTCGACACCGTCGATGGGCGGTCCGAATCGGCGGGTGAGACCAGATTGCGGCTGAGACTGCGCAGTTGGAACTTCCCGCCGCCGGTACTTCAACACGAGATCAGGACGGCGGAGGGCACTTATCGCGCTGACTTCGCTTGGCCGGCACTGAAGCTCATCTTCGAGTTCGATGGCGACAGCAAGTACCGCGCCTATCACCCCACGGACCAAGTGATTCTGGACGAGCGGAAGCGGGAGACTCGTCTGATGGAAGACGGCTGGACGATCGTCCGTGTCCGATGGAGCCATCTCGACGACGATGATGCGCTCAGGCAGCGTTTGGTCCGGAAGTACAACGAGGCGGTTCGCAAGGCCTCAGGCCAGACGGCGGGAGCGGACGCCATCCACCAGATCCCCCTTTGGCTGCCAGATCAGGGGCTATAACCGGTGATCTGGACGCTGACCCCTGACCTCGTCTCCAGATCAGGGGCCGTGAGCGCCTAGTTCATCCGGGTGCTGCTGTCCGCGGCCTTGATGAGTTCCTGGTCGTGGGACGCCACGAGCACGGCAATGCCGTCCTTGGTGGTGTCCTTCAGGATGTGGATGATCTTGTTGGCCTGTTCGCGGTCCAGGTTGGCGGTGGGCTCGTCCACGACCAGGACCTTGGTGCCCAGGATCAGCGCCCGGGCGATGGCCACCCGCTGGCGTTCGCCGCCGGAGAGCTGGCCCGGACGGTGGCGCATGCGGCGGCCCAGCCCGACCAGGTCCAGCAGGTCCTTGGCCATCTCGGTGCGCTCTTCCACCTTGCCGTCGGGCACGGCCGGCAGCAGGACGTTCTCCAGCGCGCTCATGCCGTCGATCAGCGCGCCGCCCTGGTCCACGTAGCCGATCAGGGCCCGGCGGCGGTCGGAGATCTCGTCGTCATCCATGGCGCTGAGGGCGTCGCCCTGCCAGAACACCTCGCCGGCCGTGGGCTGCTGCAGCCCGGCGGCCACGGTGAGGATGCTGGTCTTGCCGGAGCCGCTGCGGCCGGCCAGACAGTGCATGGTGCCGGCTTCCAGGCCGAGGTCGAAGTCGTCGGCAATCACGAGCGGCTCGGCACCGCCGTCGTACCGGATGGTGATGCCCCGCAGCTCCACCGGCATGGCATGGTCGGCGGTGCGCTCCTTGGTGGCGGCGCGGGTCAGGGGTTCTTCGATCATTTCCGGGTCCTTGTCATCAAAACAAACCAAAGGAGCACGGCCGCGATGCCAGCGGCAGCGGCCCACACCGCGGTATGCGGTGCAATAAACAGGGCGGTCACGACGGCGCCGATGACCGCCAGCGGCAGGGCGACGGCGGCGGTGATGCCGGCCTCGCCGCGGCGGGCCTGCAGCAGCAGCGTGGGCGTCCAACCCATGGCGCCGAGGATGGCAAACTGTTCGCGCTTGCGGCGCGCCTCGAACCGGGTGGTCATCAGCGCCAGCAACAGCGCCGTGACCACGCCGAGCAGCGCCAGCGCGATGTTCAGGCCGCTCAGCTGTGCGGCGGCCAGCGAACCGAGCGCCGTGCTGCCGGCTGCCCGCGGAATGTCGGCCAGCACCGCCATCAGGGCTCCGGCCGCGGCCCCGAGCACCGCGACGCCCAACGCGATGGCCACGGTGTTGAACCGGTTGGTGCTCAGCTGGCGGGCGGCGAACTGCAGCGGGGTCTTCACCGACGGCACGCCGGCCGCCCCGGACGGTTCGACGTCCTTCGCCGGGTGCGGCTTGAGCATGGCGGCGGAGATGAAGGCGGAGGCACCGTAGACGACCAGCGCGATCAGCGACACCCACAGCGTCACGGCGCTGCGGCTGATGGCGCTGGCCACGACGGCTACCACCAGCACGGCGACGCCGCCGACCAGCAGCTCGTTCAGGAACCAGGAACGGATGCGCCGCCGGTTCCAGCCCATGGCCCGCAGCGTCACGGCTTCGGTCCGGCGGGAGCGGGTGAAGGCGACGGCGCTGGCGGCGGTCAACAGCGCCGCGCCGCCGACGGTCAGGGCCAGCAGCGCCGCGCTGGAGGCGCTCAGGGCGCCCTGCACCTCGCCGGCCGCGCCCTGGCGGACCCAGGACTGCTGCACGGTGCCGAGGTCGCTGACCGTGCCGGAGGCGTCCTTGTGGTAGTCCGGCACGTAGATGGACACGTCTTCGCGGGCCGAGCCGGCCACCACCTGGGTCTGCAGGCCGAGGTCCTCGATCGCGGCGGCCACGGCGTTGATCTGGTCTTCGGCGTCGGCCCACGAGCCGGCGGCGTCGACGCGGACGCGGACCGCGTCGATGACAGGCTCCTCGGCGCTCGTGCCGCGGACGGCGGCCAGTCCGGCGAAGTCGGTGATGGCGCCCGCGGACTGCACGGACAGGCCGGCGCCGCTGAGGCCCGGCTTCATCACGGTGTCGTCGACGTTGTTGCCCTCGGCGTCTTCGGTGATGGTCACCGGCGTCGGGTCGTACCCGCCCAACGGCAGGTAGTTCACGTCGCCGGCGGCCTCGCGCACCGCGGACGCGTCGAAGGTGCCGTAGACGAAGGGCAGCGGAGTGGCGGATTCGCCGCCGGAATCCACGGTGCTGCGGTAGGACTGCTCTTCCACCGGTTCCCGCTGGCTCTGGTCCGGTTCCAGCTGCCACTGGAGGGTCTTCTCCGGCAGCTTGTTGACCTGGATCCAACCCTGCGGCGTGGCGGTCTGCTCCGCGCTCCCGTCGCTGGCGGCGTCCCCGGCGGTGAACTCCGGGTTGGACATGAAGTCCGTGGTCCACACCGGCGGCTGGTGCAGGCCGGCGACCATCTGGACGCCGCCGGAGCCCAGCAGGTAGTTGTAGTCCTCGCCGCCGGGCCAGCGCAGCTGGAAGGGCTTGCTGGAGGCGAAGGGCAGGTAGCCCTCCCCCAGCTCCTTGCTGACGGTGCCGACCTCCGAGACAGTGTTGCCGGCGTCGTCCAGTTCTTCGATGGTGACCGAGTAGGTCAGGTCCAGGTCGGTGCCGGAACGGACCACCATGGGGATGACCTGGGATTCCTCGTCCAGCGTGCCGGCTTCCACCGCGTTCTGGTACTGGACAAAGAACGGGCTCCAGAACTCGAACGGGTGCCCGTCGATGGCGGCGCCTTCGCCGCCCTCGGAGAACATGCCCATGCCGAACTGCGAGGAGAAGTGCTGGCCCAGTTCCTGGGCGTTGCGGTCGGTCGGTTCCGGTGCCTGCTTGAGCGGGGCCAGGAAGTCGCCGGCCTCGCCGAGCAGCGCGGATTCGGCCGCCGGGTCCACGGCAACCACCGTCTCGGTGATCTGCGGGAGCATGGGCAGCGCGATGGTGGTGTCGAAATCGCCGTGCATGCTGCCGCCGGCCGGGTCCGGGAACTTGATGCCGGTTTCGCCCTTGGGGGCCACGGTGCGCAGGCTGGTGCCGCCGGGTACTTTCAGCTCCTCCAGCTTCGCCTGGCCCAGGGAACCCTCGGCGGCTGTTTCAAAGAGGACGGTGTCCGTCAGGCCGTCGGAGCTGACGGCCTTGGCGGTGATCCGGTAGTTCGTCGGTTCTTCGTTGAAGACGGAATCCGGCGCCGGCCACTCTTCCTTCGGCACGGCGTCCTTGATGCCCTGGCCCTTGAGGTACTGCTCGATGTTCGGGTTGTAGCCGACATAATCGGTGGCCTTCAGCTGCGGGAACTCGATGTCCTGGACCACCTTGGACACGAGCGAAATCGGGGCGGCGACGGAGACGCCGTCGATCCCCCGGACCTGCTCCAGATCCGACGCGGCGATGCCGCCGTTGCCGCTGAGGAAGTCCGGCTGGCGCAGTTCGTCGCCCGCGGTGCCCTCGGGCAGGACCAGGATGTCGTACACGCCGCGGGTGTTGGCGTCGACGATCCGGGTCAGCGATGCCTGTGCCCGACCCTGGACGAAAATGGAAAGGACCATTGCCGCGATCAGGACGGCGACCGTCACCACGAGCGAACGGCTGCGCATGAAGCGTGACGCAGCGTTGAACCGGATTTCCACAGAATCACTCCATACGGCAGCAAAAAGGCCAGAGGTCGAATTGACCCGGCATTAAGGTTCTCACGAGGTGAGCGCAGGCGAGGAATCGACCCGCGGGTCTGCGTAAAGCCCGCCCGGCCCCGGGGGGAACAGCAGGGACCGGGCGCGCTTTACCGCGCGGCGAGAGTCAGTCCTGCAGGTCGACTTCGCGGGCCACGACGGCGCCGATCTCCGCGCTGAGCCTTTCCAGCAGGTCCTGCGGCAGGGCGCTGTCCACGGTCAGCACGGCCAACGCCTGCTTGCTGGCGTCGTTGCGGGCCACCTGCATGCCGGCGATGTTGATGTCCTGCTCGCCCAGCAGCCGGCCCAGGGTGCCGATGACGCCCGGACGGTCCTCGTAGAGGAAGACGATCACGTGTTCGCTGATCGGCATTTCCACCTCGTAGCCGTTGATGGCCACGATCTTCTGGATCTGCTTGGGGCCGGTCAGCGTGCCGGAGACGGAGATCTGGGAACCGTCCGACAGGGCGCCGCGGATGGTGAGCACGTTGCGGTACTCTTCAGACTCCGTGGTGGTGATCAGGCGGGTGTTGATGCCGCGCTGCTCGGCCAGCACGGGGGCGTTGACGTAGGAGACCTGCTCGGAGACGACGTCCCGGAAGACGCCCTTGAGCGCGGCCAGTTCCAGCGCCTTCACGTCCAGCTCGGCGATCTCGCCGGCCACTTCGACGTCGATCTGGGTCACCGAATCGTGGGTCAGCGCGGTGAAGATCCGGCCGAGCTTTTCGATCAGCGGGATGCCCGGGCGGACGTCCGGGGCGATCACGCCGCCGGCCACGTTCACGGCGTCGGGCACCAGTTCCCCGGCCAGCGCCAGGCGCACGGACTTGGCCACGGAGATGCCGGCCTTCTCCTGCGCTTCCTCGGTGGAGGCGCCCAGGTGCGGGGTGACCACCACGTTCTCCAGTTCGAAGAACGGCAGGTCGGTGCTCGGCTCGGTGACGAAGACGTCGATGGCGGCGCCGGCGATCTTGCCTTCCTTCAGCGCGTCGTAGAGCGCGGCTTCGTCGATCAGGCCGCCGCGGGCCACGTTGACCACGCAGGCTGTGGGCTTCATCTTTTCGAAGGCGGCGGCACCGATCATGCCCACCGTCTCCGGGGTCTTCGGCATGTGGATGGTGATGAAGTCGGACTGCTCCAGCAGCTCGTCCAGGCTGACCAGCTGCACGCCCAGCTGGGCGGCGCGGGCGCTGGTCACGTACGGGTCGTAGGCCAGGATCTGGGTCTCGAACGCCTGCATGCGCGCGGCGATCAGGGCGCCGATGCGGCCCAGGCCGATGATGCCGATCTTCTTCTCGTAGATCTCGGTGCCGGTGTACTTGGAGCGCTTCCACTCGCCGCCCTTGAGCGAGGCGTTCGCGGCGGGGATGTGGCGGGCCAGGGCCAGGATGTGGCCGACGGTCAGTTCAGCGGCGGAGACGATGTTGGAGGTCGGGGCGTTCACGACCATGACGCCGGCCTGGGTGGCGGCCTTGATGTCCACGTTGTCCAGGCCCACGCCGGCGCGGGCGATGACCTTCAGGTTCTTGGCCGCGGCAATGGCCTCGGCGTCCACCTTGGTGGCGGAGCGGACCAGGATGGCGTCGACGTCGGCAATCGCGGCCAGCAGCTGGGACCTGTCGGCTCCATCGGTCTGCCGGATCTCGAAGTCGGGCCCGAGGGCTTCGATGGTCGCCGGGGAGAGTTCCTCCGCCAGCAGGACTACTGGTTTTTCCACAGGGGTGTTCCTTCGCTGCAAGCATGGTGATGGCCGTGCGTATAGATGGGGGTGACTCCAGTCTAGAACGGCTGCGGCCCTGTCCCCCAGTTGTTACCGGTACCGGCCGGCCGGCACCGGCCCGGCGAAACGGCGGGCCATGGGAATCGTGACGACGACGGCGGGCGCCACGGAAACATGACGACGACGACGGCGCGCCTCGGGAGCCGCGACGACGACGGCGGGGCCTTCCGGAAACGCGACGGCCGGCGCCCGCAGTGGGCGCCGGCCGTCGGACTGACCTAGCGGGCTGCTACGCCCTCGGTGTAGTCGTCGTCGGACTTGATCCAGGAGAACAGCTTGCGCAGTTCGCGGCCGGTGGCCTCGATCGGGTGGTCTTCGCCCTTCTGGCGCAGCTCCAGGAACTCCTTGGCGCCGTTGGCCTGGTCGTCCATGAACCGCTTGGCGAAGGAGCCGTTCTGGATGTCGGCCAGGACGGCCTTCATGTTCTCCTTCACCTCCGGGGTGATCACGCGCGGGCCGGAGACGTAGTCGCCGAACTCGGCGGTGTCGGAGACCGACCAGCGCTGCTTGGCGATGCCGCCTTCGACCATCAGGTCGACGATCAGCTTGAGCTCGTGCAGCACCTCGAAGTAGGCGATCTCCGGCTTGTAGCCGGCCTCGGTCAGGGTCTCGAAGCCGTACTGCACCAGCTGCGAGGCGCCGCCGCAGAGCACTGCCTGCTCGCCGAACAGGTCGGTCTCGGTCTCTTCGGTGAACGTGGTCTCGATGACGCCGGCGCGGGTGCCGCCGATGCCCTTGGCGTAGGAGAGCGCCAGGGCCTTGGCGCTGCCGGTGAAGTCCTGCTCGATGGCGATCAGGTCCGGGACACCGCGGCCGGCCTCGAACTCGCGGCGCACGATGTGGCCCGGGCCCTTCGGGGCGACCAGGGCGACGTCGACGTTGGCCGGCGGCTGGATGAAGCCGTAGCGGATGTTGAAGCCGTGGCCGAAGAACAGCGCGTTGCCCTCTTCGAGCTTGTCGGCGATGGACTCGGCGTAGACCTGCGCCTGGACCTGGTCCGGGGTCAGGATCATGATGACGTCGGCCTCGGCGGCAGCGTCGGCGACGGAGAGGACCTTCAGGCCCTCGGCCTCGGCCTTGGCGCGGGACTTGGATCCCTCGGCCAGGCCGACGCGGACGTCGACGCCGGAGTCGCGCAGGCTCAGGGCATGGGCATGGCCCTGGCTGCCGTAGCCAATGACAGCGACCTTGCGGCCCTGGATGATCGAAAGGTCGGCGTCGTCGTCGTAATACAGCTCAGTCACTTAGGTTTCTCCTGTTGGGATTGCGTGGAAAGGAATCAGGCGGAACGCAGCGCGCGGTCGCTCATGGAGCGGGAGCCGCGGCCAATGGCCAGCGTTCCGGATTGGACTATTTCGCGGATGCCAAACGGCTCCAGCACTGCAAGCAGGGCCTCGAGCTTATCGGCGGTGCCGGTGGCCTCCAGGACCAACGAGTCGGTGGACACGTCGACCACGGAGGCGCGGAACAAGTCTGCTGCCTGGGTTACCTGCAGCCGTGTTGCGGCATCCGCGCGGACCTTGACCAGGATGTGGTCGCGTTGCACGGAAGTTTCGGGAACCAGCTCGACAATCTTGATGACGTTGATGAGCTTGTTCAGTTGTTTGGTGACCTGCTCCAGCAGGTCGCCCTCGGCCTCGACCACCACGGTAATGCGGGAGAACCCGTCTGCTTCCGTGGGGCCGACGGCCAGAGAATGGATGTTGAACGCCCGGCGGGCGAAGAGGCTGGCGACGCGGGTCAGCACGCCCGGGACGTCCTCCACCAGCACTGAAAGGGTATGGCGGGACATTCCTAGTCCTCCTCTTCCCACTCGGGGGTCATGTCGCGGGCAATCTGGATCAGGTCGTTGCTCACGCCGGAGGGGACCATCGGCCACACCATGGCGTTGGGGCTGACCACGAAGTCGATCACCACGGGGCGGTCGTTGATCGCCAGCGCCTGCTGAATGATGGCGTCGATGTCCTCCGGACGTTCGCAGCGCAGGCCGACGCAGTCGTAGGCGTCGGCCATCTTCACGAAGTCCGGCACCCGCACGGTGTCGTGCCCGGTGTTCAGGTCGGTGTTGGAGTACCGGCCGTCGTAGAACAGGGTCTGCCACTGGCGGACCATGCCCAGCGAGGAGTTGTTGATCACCGCGACCTTGATGGGGATGTTGTTCAGCCGGCAGGTGGCCAGTTCCTGGTTGGTCATCTGGAAGCAGCCGTCGCCGTCGATGGCCCAGACCACGCGGTCCGGGTTGCCCACCTTGGCGCCCATGGCGGCCGGCACCGAGTAGCCCATGGTGCCCAGGCCGCCGGAGTTCAGCCAGGCGTGCGGGCGCTCGTACTTGATGAACTGCGCGCTCCACATCTGGTGCTGGCCCACCCCGGCGACGTAGACGCCTTCCGGCCCGGTCAGCTCGCCGATCCGCTGGATCACCTGCTGCGGGGCCATCAGGCCGTCGTCGGGCTCGGCGAAGCCCAGCGGGTAGGTCTCGCGCAGCCGCTCCAGCGTGGCCCACCAGGCGGAGAGGTCCGGGGTTCCCTCGGCGGCGAACCGCTCGCGGCAGGCCTCGGCCAGTTCCGGAATGATCTCCTTCACCGAACCGACGATCGGCACGTCGGCGGTGCGGTTCTTGGAGATTTCCGCCGGGTCGATGTCCGCGTGGATCACCTTGGCACCCGGGGCGAAGCTGCTCAGCACGCCGGTGACGCGGTCGTCGAAGCGGGCGCCGAGCGTGATCAGCAGGTCGGCCTGCTGCAGCGCAGTCACCGCCGAGACGGAGCCGTGCATGCCCGGCATCCCCACGTGCTGCGGGTGCGAGTCCGGGAACACGCCGCGGGCCATCAGCGTGGTGGCCACCGGGGCGCCCACCAGCTCGGCCAGCTCGCGCAGCTCCTGCGACGCGTGGGCCTTGATCACGCCGCCGCCCACGTAGAAGGCCGGGCGCTCCGCCGCGGCGATCAGCTTGGCGGCCTCGCGGACCTGCTTGGAGTGCCCGCGGACCACGGTGCGGTAGCCGGGGATGTCGATCTTCGGCGGCCACGAAAAGCTCATCGTGGACTGCTGGGCGTCCTTGGTGATGTCCACCAGCACCGGGCCGGGGCGGCCGGTGGTGGCGATATGGAACGCCTCGGCCAGGGCGCGGGGAATGTCCTGCGCCTTGGTGACCAGGTAGGAGTGCTTGGTGATCGGCATGGTGATGCCGACGATGTCCGCTTCCTGGAACGCGTCCGAGCCGATCACGGCCGAGGAGACCTGCCCGGTGATCGCCACCATCGGCACCGAGTCCATGTGCGCGTCGGCAATGGCGGTGACCAGGTTGGTGGCCCCCGGGCCGGAGGTGACAATGCAGACACCGGGGCGGCCGGTGACCATGGCATAACCCTGTGCGGCGTGGCCTGCACCCTGTTCATGACGGACCAAGACGTGGTTGATCTTGGCCGAATCCATGAGCGGGTCGTAGGTGGGGAGGATGGCCCCGCCCGGCAACCCGAAGACGTCATCGACGCCCAGTTCTTCCAGCGAACGGACAACGGCTTGTGAGCCGGTCATTTCCGTGGGCGGCACGATGTTGTTCGGCCCGACTACCGGGCTGAGGCCGTCCACGACGGAAGAGACAGAGGTAGCTACATCTTTGGTTTTGACAGCGTCGGGCGAGGCCGGCGCCTTATTGGCCATCAGCGAGGGGCTGATTGGCGATCCCTTAGTCATCGGATTTCCTTTGCGGATCTTGATGTTCTCTGATGTGCTTGCCGTCCTCCGCGAGCGGGGAACGGCCCTGTTCTCTTCTGCAAATAAAAAAACCCCGTCGAGCCGGTTGGCTCCGATGGGGTTTCGCGCGTGACGTGGTCGTGCCAGACGGGCGTTTACGCCACGCGCTTGGTAAGGACGACCACGGATACGCTTTGCATGGCTTCAGTCTCGTGCCACGCGGATATCAGTGTCAACCTGAGACGTCGCCGTCTCATTATTTGGGCACCTGAGTCCAAATAATGGACTCCCGGCGCCCGGGAGGGTCACGACGGCGGGCGCCCACCTCGCGGAGGGGAGGCGCCCGCCGTCGTGATTCAGCTGCAGTACGCGCCGGTGGAGGCGGAGTTCACGAGCTTGACGTACTTGGCCAGCACGCCGGTGGTGAACTTCGGCGCCAGCGGTTCCCAGCCCACCCGGCGCGCTTCCAGTTCGGCCTCGTCGACCAGCAGGTCGAAGCTGCGGGCGGCGATGTCCACGCGGATCAGATCGCCGTCGCGCACGAACGCGATGGGGCCGCCGTCGACGGCTTCCGGCGCCACGTGCCCGATGCACAGGCCGGTGGTGCCGCCGGAGAACCGGCCGTCGGTGAGCAGCAGCACGTCCTTGCCGAGCCCGGCGCCCTTGATCGCGCCCGTGATGGCCAGCATCTCGCGCATGCCCGGGCCGCCCTTGGGGCCCTCGTAGCGGATGACCACCACGTCGCCGGCCTTGATCTGCCCGTTGTCCAGCGCGTCCAGGGCGCCCTGCTCGCGTTCGAACACGCGGGCGGTGCCTTGGAAGACGTCGGCGTCGAAGCCCGCGGACTTGACCACGGCGCCCTCGGGAGCCAGCGAACCGTGCAGGATGGTCACGCCGCCGGTCTTGTGGATGGGGTTGTCCAGAGCGCGCAGGATCTTGCCGTCCGGGTCCGGCGGGTTGATGGCCGCCAGGTTCTCGGCCACGGTCTTGCCGGTCACGGTCAGGCAGTCGCCGTGCAGCAGGCCCGCATCCAGCAGCGCCTTCATGACCACCGGGACGCCGCCGATCTTGTCCAGGTCGAACATCACGTGGCGGCCGAAGGGCTTCATGTCGGCCAGGTGCGGGACCTTGTCGCCGATCCGGTTGAAGTCGTCCAGCGTCAGGTCCACCTCCGCCTCACGGGCGATCGCCAGCAGGTGCAGCACGGCGTTGGTGGAGCCGCCGAAGGCCATGGTCACCGCGATGGCGTTCTCGAAGGCCTTCTTGGTCATGATGTCGCGGGCGCGGATGCCCTTGCGCAGCAGGTTCACCACGGCCTCGCCGGACTTGTGCGCGAAGTTGTCGCGGCGGCGGTCCGCCGAGGGCGGCGCGGCCGAGCCCGGCAGGGACATTCCCATGGCCTCGCCGATGGAGGCCATGGTGTTGGCCGTGTACATGCCGCCGCAGGCGCCTTCGCCCGGGCAGATGGCGCGTTCGATCGAGTCCAAGTCCTTGCGGCTCATCTTGCCGGCGGCGCAGGCCCCCACTGCTTCGAAGGCGTCGATCAGCGTGACTTCCTTCTCCGAACCGTCCTCCATCTTCGCGAAGCCCGGCATGATCGTGCCGGCGTAGAGGAACACCGAGGAGAGGTTCAGGCGGGCGGCGGCCATCAGCATGCCCGGCAGCGACTTGTCGCAGCCGGCCAGCAGCACGGAACCGTCGAGGCGCTCGGCCATCATGACCGTTTCCACCGAGTCGGCGATGACCTCGCGGGAGACCAGCGAGAAGTGCATGCCCTCGTGCCCCATGGAAATGCCGTCGGAGACGGAGATGGTGCCGAACTGCATCGGGAAACCGCCGCCGGCGTGGACGCCTTCCTTGGCGCCCTGGGCCAGCCGGTTCAGCGACAGGTTGCAGGGGGTGATTTCGTTCCAGGAGCTCGCGATGCCGATCTGCGGCTTGGCGAAGTCCTCGTCGCCCATCCCTACGGCTCGGAGCATGCCGCGCGCCGGAGCGGCGTGGATGCCATCGGTTACTACCCGGCTACGGGGCTTGATGTCTGGGGTTGCGTCCGCACTCATGGCATCGATTCTATGACCCGCGCCGCCATGGCAGGGCCATATTACGACGGCGGTGCCTCGGCTGCCCCGGCGCCCCCCGGCCCGGGCCGCCCGGATCCGGCCGCCCTGCACCGCGCCGGGCTGCCCGGATGCGGCCGCCCTGCCGCGCGCCGGGGCTGCCCGGATCCGGCCGCCCTCAGCCCTGCTGGCTGGCGATCGCCGCCGCCTCCTGCTGCAGCATTCCGATCACGCGGTGCACGCTGCTGCGCTCGGCCACGTCGCTGCGGGCCAGCACCACGATGGTCCGGCGGGCGCGGATCCCCTCCAGCGGGCGCATCACGAAGCCGCGGGTGGACTGCGCCTTCCGGGAGGTAAAGCGCGGGACCACGGCGAGCCCGTGCCCGGCGGCCACCATGGCCTCCATCACGCGCAGGTCGGCGTAGCGTGTGGTGCGCTTGGCGAGCCTGCCGGTGCGCGCTTCGATCTGGCGCAGCACCTGCTCGAAGGGAAAGCCCTGCGGGACGCCGATCCACGGGTGGTCCACCACGTCCTCGGGCCGGAGGACGTCCAGTGCCGCCAGCGGATGGCCGGCGGGCATGGCCACGTCCAGTGGTTCGTCCAGCAACGGCAGCACGGTGATGCCGTTGCGGGCGAAGGCCTCAACGCCCTGCTGGCTGTGGGCCAGCACCAGGTCGTAGTCGGCCGCCAGCGGCAGGAACCCCTCGACGGACGGGTCTTCCAGGCAGGGGTCGAAGTGCAGCCCCTCGATGTCCTGCAGCCGGTACATCAGGCCCGGCAGGAACATTTCCGCCGCACTGGGAAAGAACGCGGCACGGATTTGGTTTTGCCAGCCGCTGCGGTAGCCGTCCACGGTGGCCTGCGCCCGCTCCATCGCCGCGGAGACGTCCGCGGCGGCTGCTGCCATGGCCAGCCCGGCCTCGGTCAGCCGCACTCCCCTGCCGGCTTTCTCCACCAGCGTGACGCCCACCTCCTTCTGCAGCGCCTTCAGCTGCTGGGAGACGGCCGAGGCTGTGATCTTCATCGCAGCGGCGGTGGCGACGACTGACCCGCGGTCGCCCAGTTCCCGCAAAATCTGCAGCCGCCTCATGTCCATAAAGAGATACTACATAGTGAGGTAAGTAACGTTAGCTTGAACTTGACGGTTGCCCCGGTTGACAATAGCGGCATGACAGTCTCAGTTGCCCTGACCGCAGTAGGGATGGCCGCCGTCTTGGCGCGCCTCGCCGTCGTTGTCCGCCGCGACCATGGCCCGGTTCCCCGCAGCCACACGTGGGAGACCGACCATTCGGCCATGCCGGTGAAAGCGGTCGACGCCGTCTGACTTCCACCTTTACAATCAAGCGCCGGGCACCACATGGGCCAGGCGCTTTTTTGTGGGTCCGGTTCCTTAGGCTGACGGCAGCGCCCCGCGCTTCCGGCGCCGCAGGCGCCCAGCACTCCCGCCCGATTACGCACCTTCCGAAGGCCACATGCCCACCAGCGACGAACTCAAGGACGCGCTTAGCGCCATCTTTGACTCCCAGATTCCCAACTACGGCGACTACAACCTCGTCTTCGCCAGCGGCCGCCAGGACGATGCGCACCGGACGCAGGGCGGGACCGAAGACTTTTACGTGATCGGTTACCGCTGGCGGCCGCAGGAACTGGTCATCGCGCCGTTCGACGGCTCCGCGCTGACGGCCGGCGGCACCCCCGTCGCGATCAACATGACCAACATGTCCCACGCAGTCCAGCTCGGCGGCGGGGAATACGAAGTGGGCACCAGCACCGGCAGGACGTTCCGGTTCGGCGTCCAGGCCGAAGGCAGGCTGCCCGCCGAGGGCCACACGATCGACCAGTCCGAAGACCAGCCCGACTTCCACAGCTTCATGGCGGAGCTGATCTTCCGGGCCTAGCGGCCCGCCCCGGGCCTGCAAAGCATCGCCTCAACCTGCCGGTCCACCTCACGTTTTCGGAGACGGAACCGGCCACGGGAGGCTATAGACACTGCCGTGTCCCGCACGTAACGTCGGGACCGGATGCAGCACAACCATCAACCGAAGGTGAAGGCCATGGACCGGAGATGGGGAATCAGGACCGCCGTCGCAGCCACCCTCGCGACCGCCCTGCTGTGCCGGTTGTTCAGCCGCAAGTCCCGCTCCACGAAGGCCGGATCCCTGGCCGCCTCCGCGCCGGCGAATCCGGCGCACGCCCCCTCCGGACCCGCCCCCACGCCGTCGAACCTGGCGCACGCGCCCTCCGAGACCGCCCCCACGCCGTCGAACCTGATGCACGCCCCCTCCGAGGCCGCCCCCACGCCGTCGAACCTGATGCACGCCCCCTCCGGCACTGCCAGCGGGAACCCAACGACCGGCCGCACGCCGCGGGCATTCGACGAGGACCTGATGGTGGAGGAGACCATGCCGGAGTCCCCGGGCGACACCGGCACGTCGGCTGCCGGCGGCTTCGGCGCGGACGAGCCGGTGCCGGCCGATGTCGAGGACGCGGCAGCGGAGCAGGCGGCGGTCACGGAGAAACCGCTCTACGATGAGACCGAATGGCTCGGTTACGCGGGCGAGGCGGTCATCGAACCGTCCGTGGAGGCCGAGGATGGGAACGGAGCGGACCGGAAACGAGGCTGACGGATGGACGACCAAGCGGATCGGCGCATCCTGCCGCTTCGGTTTGCCCCCTTGGCCCTGGCCGTAGCGCTGGCGGCCGTTTTGGCTGGTTGCAGCGTCGGCGGCAGCGGCCGGCCGGACAGTAGCGGCGGCGCCGCTACCAGCCCGGACGTGGAAGCGGCAGCCTCGGGCCTGGCCGAACCGTGGTCCATAGCCGTACTGCCCGACGGCAGTGCCCTCATTTCCGAGAACGACACCGGCCTGATCAAACACGTGGTCGACGGCGAAACGGTTGCCGCCGTGCCCGTGGACTCCGCGCTGGAAACCACCGGCGAGGCCGGCCTGCTGGGGCTGGAGCCCAGCCCCGATTTCGACGCCGACGCCCGGCTCTACGTCTACCTCACCTCGCCGGAGGACAACAGGGTTCTCAGCTACCGCTGGGACGACGGCCGGCTCAGCGACGGGCAGGAAATCGTCACGGGCATTCCCAAAGCCGGGATCCACAACGGCGGGCGGCTCAAGTTCGGCCCGGACGGCTACTTGTACATCGCCACCGGCGACGCCGCCGATTCCTCCCGCTCCCAGGATCTCTCCTCTCTGGGCGGCAAGATCCTACGGGTCACGCCCGACGGCGACCCTGCCCCCGGCAACCCCTTCGGCGACAGCCCGGTCTACAGCTTCGGCCACCGCAATGTGCAGGGGCTGGCGTGGGACGCCGACGGCAGGCTCTGGATTACGGAGTTCGGCCCCGACCGGGACGACGAGCTGAACCTGATCGAGCCCGGCGGCAACTACGGCTGGCCGGACGTTACCGGAGCCCCCGGCGACGAGCGGTTCATCGACGCCAAGGTGGTCTGGCCGTCCACGGCCGAGGCCTCCCCCAGCGGCATGGCCCTGGTGGACGGGACGGCGTGGATCGCCGCGCTGCGCGGCCAGCGGCTCTGGCGGGTGGAGCTCGACGGCACCGAGGCCGGAGAGCCCGAGGCCTTTTACGAAGGAGAATACGGCCGGCTGCGCGACGTGGCCGCTGCCCCGGACGGCCGGCTCTGGGTACTCACCAACGGCACCGACGAGGACCGGATGCTGGCGGTTTCTGTGAAGTAGGCGACAAAGGCCGCCTCAATTTCACATTCGCGGAAAAGTCCTGCTAGAGTTACATGTCGTTGCGAGGGAGAAAGCGCCCGGGAAACCGGCGCCGGCCCCTCACCGACAGCTGCACCTCTAGCTCAACTGGCAGAGCAATTGACTCTTAATCAATGGGTTCCGGGTTCGAGTCCCGGGGGGTGCACAGACAAACCCCGTCTGATTGGCGAAAGCCCGGTCAGGCGGGGTTTTCCGTTCTTTGACGGCGGGACAAGGTCTTCGGAAGCGACACGCCCGCAGCATCCCTAGCCGGGCTTCGCCAACTGATGGATTCGTTCGATCACCCGGACGACCTCCAAAGCCTCCCGGGGATTAACCGGGATGGGCCCGCTTCCCCGGACCGCCAGAGCCGCAGCCCGGTAAAACCCAAGGTAGTCGCCTCGTTCGGTCGGCACCGCAATGGGGGCGGGATGGCCCGGCGC
Source organism: Arthrobacter sp. Y3223166 (assembly GCF_059090935.1). NCBI lineage: Bacteria > Bacillati > Actinomycetota > Actinomycetes > Micrococcales > Micrococcaceae > Arthrobacter > Arthrobacter sp. Y3223166. Next base: position 66,111 of record NZ_JBNHGE010000008.1, read on the forward strand.
CCGGATGCCGAGCGTGCCCCACGTGCTTTCGGGCTCGGCGCCGAACCCTGGATCAGTTGGGACTGCCCCCGCCGCCAAGGCCGGTTCCTGGCCGTCCAGGCCATAGCTGACATAGGCGCTTTCGGTCCCCAGAACGCGGAAGCGGGGTCCGGCTTGCGCCGCCACCCGGCTCATCCAGAGCCGCGAATGCACGCCGTTCGAGTGGAATAGCTCAATGAGGCTGACGTCGTCGTTGCCGCCGCCATCACGAACGGTGCGCACGTCGGCACGGACCTCTTCAACCGGACCGAACAGCACCAAGGCCTGGTCTATGAGGTGGCTGCCCAGATCAAACGTGATCCCGCCGGCCAGGTGCGGAGGCGTCGTATCCTGCCAGCGGTCAACGACTTTGGGCGCCCAGTGCTCAAAGTTCGATTCAAACTGATAGACCCGTCCCAGATGCCCCTCGGCCAGCATCTTCCGCACCGTTCGGAAGTCCCCGTCCCACCTCCGGTTCTGGAACACGATCAGGGGTTTCCCGACGCGTTCTGCCCGTTCTATCAGTTGCTCGCCGTCGCCGACCGTTGGCACGAAGGGCTTGTCCACGATCACCGCCAAGCCCGCGTCCAGTGCTGCCAGCGCTTGATCCACATGGGTGTGGGGAGGGCCGGCTAGCACCACCAATTCCAGATCCAGGCCCCCCGCCAGCATTTCGTTGGCGTCTGCAACAATCTCTGCAGCGGGATGGTCCTTGGCGGCCTGCAGCCTCCGTTCCGGGTGGGCCGTCGCGATGACGTCCAGGGAGAACTCCGGAAGGGCGCCGAGGAAGGGCCCATGAAAGACTTTTCCGGCCAGCCCGTAGCCCACCAAGCCGGTGCGGACAGGCCGCGGAGGGCCTTGGGCGTTCAACATACCGGAAGATTACTCTTGTGCCATAATTTGTTCAAGGAATTAACAATTGGGAGCAATGGGGATGGAGTAGCCTGCGGTTGAACGATAAGTTACGCAGTTGTTTCTTGTCCAGAATCCAGGGAGGCTTGGTTGAATTCATCAGACGCGCAGGTTGGCACCAGCCACGGGCGGCCGCTGCCGGCCCCGCGGGCTGGGAACAACCTCGACAGCATTCGCCGGCATAACCTCTCAACCATTCTTCAGTTCGTGCATCATGCCGGCCCCGTTCCCCGCTCCGAGCTGACCCGGAAAACAGGGCTGAACAGGTCGACAATCGGTGCCTTGGTCGGCGAGCTTGCCGAGCTCGGACTGGTCTTGGAAACGAGCCCCGACTCAAGTAACGGTGTCGGGCGGCCGAGTGCCGTGGTGCGCCCCAACCCGGCGACAGTGGCGATCGCGGTCAATCCCGAGATCGACGCGGTGACCGTCGGTGCCGTCTGCCTGGGCGGCGTTGTCCAGAAACGGGTCCGCTATGAAACGGACAGGGCCCCCAGCGTCCGGGAAGCGGTCAACATCAGTGCGGCGATCATCGAAGGAATGAAGACTGACGGGACCCGGATCGCAGGGATCGGCGTCGCTGTCCCGGGTTTGGTGAGGACGCGGGACGGGCTCGTGCGGCTGGCCCCGCACCTGGAGTGGACCGATGAACCGATTGCCGAGATGCTGGCCGCTGCCACCGGGTATCCCGTGAAAGCCGCCAACGATGCGAGCCTTGGTGCTCTCGCCGAAAGGACCTTTGGGTCCGCCCGACGGGTCAGCGACATGATTTACCTCAACGGCGGGGCCAGCGGCATCGGTGGCGGCATCATCAGCGGAGGCCACGCCGTGACAGGCGTCGCCGGTCATGCCGGGGAGCTGGGCCACACCCGGATCAGAAGCGGCGGAGGGCTTGACACCGCGCACGCCCGAGGCACCTTGGAATCCGAAGTTACCCGCGATGCCCTGCTTGCCGCCCTCGGATTGGCATCCGCGGACGTGGACGAACTGGAGGAGGCGCTGCTTTCATCCACTTCTGCCGAGGTTCGGGCTGTTGTTGACCGGCAGCAGGAATACCTCGCCATTGCCCTGGGCAACGCAATCAACATCCTGAATCCGGAGTTGATCATTCTGGGCGGCTTTCTGGGTTCCTTGCATGCAGCCGATCCGGAGCGGCTGGAGCACCTCGTCTCCCGGGAATCGCTGCCGGTTTCACGCCAAAGTGTTCACATTTCCCGACCTCAGCTGGGCGCCAATCTTCTCATGGTCGGCGCGGCTGAACTGGTATTTGCAGACCTCCTGGCCGACCCCGCTGCCTACTCCTTCGTCGCCTGACAGGGGCGTCGCGTATCCCGACGAGGGGCCGCTTCTGCTTGATCGGCTCACGCTGTCGAGAAACGGTATCGGCTGAGATGCCGGTACTCCGTTCCGGCCGGAAGGACCACGGACGGAAAGTCGGGGAAACGGCTGGTATCGGTGATCTTTTGGGGTTCGAGGCATATGCCGCTGCCGGGCCCGTACAAGGTTCCCCCGCGGCCGACCAGCGGAGGCAGCCGGTTCGCTGTATAGACCTGAAGACAGAACTCCGTGGTGTAGAGCTCCATGAGGCGTCCGGTTTCCGGAGAATAAAGTACTGCCGCGGGCTTGGTGTTGTCCCTGCCCGGATTGAACAGGAACGTGTTGTCGATGCCCGGCCACGGCTCGGTGCCCGACTTCGGCAGGAAGGCTCCGATCCGCCTTAGCTTGCGGAAGTCGAAGGGCGACCCGGCGACAGGCAGGTGGCTGCCTGTCGGAATGCGTTCCCAGTCCGTCGCCAGGATGTAATCCGCGTCAACCATCAGCTGCTGATCGGTGACAGGCCTCGCCCCGTCTCCGTCCATATTCCAGTAAGCGTGATTGGTCATATTGACCGGGGTGTCCGCGTCGGCCCTGGCCGTGAAGAGAATCGACAGCTCGTTGGCTTCGGAGAGTGAGTAGCTAACCCGCGCGGAGAGGTTTCCGGGATAGCCTTCTTCGCCTTCGGGGCTGCGGTAGTCCAGACTGACAAAGTCGTCCTGCGCCCGTTCCGGGGACGCATCCGAACGGGACCACAGGACGCGGTCGAAACTTCGGCTGGGTCCTCCATGAAGGTGGTTCCGTCCCTCGTTCGCGGCAACGGGAAAGGTGACCCCTGCCGAGGAAAACCGGCCGCCCGGGATGCGGCCCGCTGTCCGGCCGATCGTGGCCCCTAAGTAGCAGTCCGCGTGGCGGCGATAGTCATCCACAGAGTCGAACCCAAGCACCACGTTTTCGAGCTTGCCGCCCCTGTCCGGCAGGAGCAGTTCAACGATCCTGGCACCGTAGCAGTCGAGTGTCAGGCGCGTGCTGCGCGCATTGGCGAGGACCGGTCCCGTCTCCTGGCTGCCGGCGCCTGCCTGCTTCTTCACGCCGCGCCTTCGTTGTGACGGCGGAACCACGCCTCCTGCGCTTCGGCATGGCTGCGATACTGGTCCCGGATAAGAGGCCGCGGATCGGGTCGCAGCTCCGCATCGAAGTGCGGCGGCCAGTCAGGGCGTACTCCGCCCAGGACCCAGGCGGCCTGCACCGCGGCCCCCTCGGCCACGTACTCGCCGGGTACCGGAACCGAGACCGGCATATCGAAGACCTGCGCGGCAATCGACCGCACGGCCCGGTTCTGCGCGCCCCCGCCGATCAGAAGGACCCGCTCGGGAAGGGCACCGGCCTTCCGCAGCGCGTCAAGCCCGCCGGCGAGACTGCACAGCATTCCTTCAATGGCAGCGCGCGCAAGGTTGGGCCTTGTCATTGCGGTCAGCGACAGCCCGTGAAGACTGCCCGTCGCGTTGGGCAGGTTTGGGGTGCGTTCCCCTTCGAACCAAGGGACCAGGACGGCTCCCCCGGCCGCGGCGGGAGCTTCCAGGGCGAGACGCGAGAGCTCGTCGTTGTCGACGCCGAGCACCTCGGCGACCGACGTCAGGATGCGGGCTGCATTGAGCGTGGTGGCAATCGGGAGGAAGGCGCCGGCAGCGTCCGCGAACCCGGCGACGGAACCTGTCCTGTCCCGGCGCAGTTCGGCGGATGAGGCGAACACGGTTCCGCTGGTGCCGATCGAAACGAGGGCCTCCCGGCCGGAAGCGTTGAGGCCCAGGGCCGCAGCGGCATTGTCTCCGGCTCCCGCGCCTAGAAGGACTCCCCCGGGCGTCTTTCCCGCCGGCTCATGGGGGCGAAGGACACGGGGCACGATGGCAGCATGTCCGAGGGCCAAGACGAACAGATCCATGTCGTACCGGTTCGCCTCCGGATCCCAATAGCCGGTACCGCTGGCATCCGACCGGTCTGTCGTGAGTTCTTCAAGGACCGGCCCCAGCGGGCTGGAAGCGGCCGGCCCATACCCGCGCAACCGCCAGGTGAGCCAGTCGTGGGGAAGAGCGACCGCGGCTACCTTTGCTGCATTGGCGGGCTCGGCGTCACGCAACCAGCGGAGTTTGCTAGCGGTGAAAGACGCCACCGGAATCAATCCCGTCCGTTGCACGTATTCATCGGCGCCCACTTCGCCCACCAGTGCAGCCGCAGCGCCCGCGCTGCGGGTGTCGTTCCAGAGCAAGGCCGGCCGGATCACCCGGCCCTCCTGATCGAGGGCCACCATGCCGTGCTGCTGTGCAGCTACGGAAAGGCAGCTGACCGAGCCGAGACCTCCCGCCTCTGCGAGCGCCGCCTGCAGCGCTCTCCACCAGGCCTCCGGGTCAACTTCGGTGCCCGCCGGATGGGTGGCCCGTCCCGCAGAAACCACCCGACCGGAGCGGGCATCCCGGAAGACCACTTTGCAGCTTTGCGTCGAAGAATCAACACCCGCGACTAGTGTCATGATGCCTCCAGATACGTCGGCCGAGCCTGGACCTCGCCGGTTCCGCAGCTCAGAACCTTAACGGTTCCGAGCCTCAACGGTTCCGCAGCTCAGCGCGCGTTCAGCAGATGTTCCATAGCCAACTGCTGAAGCCTGACGAACCCGAACCCGGAGCCGTCAAAGTACCCCTCCGGGGCAAAATCCTCGTACGAGGAACGGTCTTGGAGCAGCTCGGCGTAGGACTCTCCATCGGCAAGGGTCGGCTGCTCCAGTTCGGTGACGCGGGAGGCGCGCATCGCTTCCTGGACCTCCGGGTCCGAGCGGAAGGCGGCGGCCCGCTCTTTCAGCAACAGGTACATCCGCATGTTCGCCGCAGCCGAATCCCACACTCCCCCGGCGTCCTCGGTCCGCGACGGCTTGTAGTCGAAGTGGCGCGGACCGTCGTAAGCCCGGCCACCGTTCGGGCCGCCGTTTTCCAACAGGTCCACGAGAGAGAAAGCGTTTTGCAGGTCGCCATGGCCGAAGACCAGATCCTGGTCGTACTTAACCCCCCGCTGGCCGTTGAGGTCAACATGGAACAGCTTGCCGTGGTACAGCGCCTGGGCAACGCCGGCGGTGAAATTCAGGCCCGCCATCTGTTCATGTCCGACCTCGGGGTTGACACCGAAAAGTTCGGACCGCTCCAGGGTTTCGATGAACGCCAGCGCGTGGCCCACCGTCGGCAGCAAGATGTCGCCGCGGGGCTCGTTCGGCTTGGGCTCAATGGCGAACTGCAGGTCGTACCCCTGATCGGTCACGTAGGCCGCCAAAACGTCCAGTGCCTCGCGGTACCGTTCAAGGGCTGTCCGGACGTCCTTGGCAGCGTCGTACTCAGCGCCCTCGCGGCCTCCCCACATGACGAAAGTCCGGGCCCCGAGCTCTGCGGCCAACTCAATGTTCCGCAGGACCTTTCGAAGGGCGAACCGCCGGACGGCCCTGTCGTTGGAGGTAAACCCACCGTCCTTGAAAACCGGGGGGCTGAAAAGGTTCGTCGTGACCATCGGAACCTGAAGGCCCGTGTCCTCGAGTGCACCTTTCAGGCGGTCGATCTGCTTCTGCCGCTCCCCCTCGCTGCTGCCGAAGGCGAAGAGGTCATCATCGTGGAACGTCAATCCGTAGGCGCCGAGACCCGTCAGCCGTTCCACCACTTCTACGACATCCACGTGCGACCGGGTAGGGCCGCCGAAGGGGTCGGCCCCCGTGTACCCCACCGTCCATAGGCCGAAGGAAAACTTGTCTTCGCGGCTCGGTTGCCTCATTGCCCTCTCCCATCAGGAAGCAATAGTAGTGAGCAACAACATATTAGCCGCGGCGGCCCAAGTCAACGACCAGCGCCCACCCAAGGCCGCACACACCCTGCCGAGTCGCTGACACCTTGCGGCCACACACCCACGGCGGTGCCTGCGCTGGCCTGCGGACTGAAGCCGTGCCCCGCCCCTCAAGCGAAAAAGGCTATTGCATTTGTTGTGACTGATTACTATATTGAGTTTTCACATGATGTTGCTCACACACCGAGCGTCACCTGCCGCCAAACCTCCAAGAACAGGAGCGATCCCATGGCGCATCCCACCGAACCTGGCGGCCATTCGCCGCTGCTCAAAGTTGAGGGCGTGGTGAAGCAGTACCAAGGCGTGACCGCCCTGCGCGGGGTGAGCCTGGACATCCGCCCCGACGAGATCCATGCCCTGCTGGGAGGCAACGGGGCCGGCAAATCCACGCTGATCAATGTGCTGTCCGGCGTGGTCTCGCCGGACGCGGGCACAGTTACCCTGGCCGGGGAAGAAGTGCAGTTCCGCCATCCCAGCGACGCCCTCAACGCAGGCATCACGACCATCCATCAGGAGCTGTCGCTCGTTCCGGCGCTCACGGCACTCGACAACATCTTCCTGGGCCGCGAGGTCAATGCCCGATTCCTCGGCCTGAAGGTCCGGCTTGACCGCAAGGGGATGGAAGAGCGCGTTTTGCAACTCGCCGCCGACTTCGGGCTCACCCCTGAGGACTTGAAGCTTCCCGTTGGGGAGTTCGGTGCTTTGAAAAAGCGTGTGGTGGAGATCGTCAAGGCACTGGCCTTCGACCCCCGCGTCCTGATTTTGGACGAGCCGACGTCCGGGCTCGAAGAAGAAGAAAAGCGGCACCTATTCGAACACATGCGCAAGCTCAGGGCGCGGGGCGTGCCACTGCTGTGGGTAACCCACCACCTGGAGGAACTGTTCGGTCTGGCGGACACCGCCACCGTCTTCCGCGACGGGGCCAACGCCGGGACTGCCGCCATCGCAGAGACGGACGTCGATGAACTGCTTGGCATGATGTTTGGAATCGCAGCCGGCGAATTCGGTGCGGCCAGCGGCACGCCGCCGCACGCCGCGGCCGACACCGGCGAGGAAGTGCTGCGACTGGAGAATGTGCACCGCAGCCACGTCTTGAAGGACATTTCGCTGTCCGTTCGTAAGGGCGAGATCCTGGGCATAGCGGGACTGGCCGGTGCCGGGCGGACCGAGTTGGCCAGAGTCATCATGGGCTTGGACAAGATGAGCAGCGGAACAATGCACCTCAACGGGCAACCCCTGCGCCTCCGCGATTCGAGCTCGGCATACCGTCACGGGTTGGCCATGCTGCCGGAAGACCGCAAGCAGCTGGGCATTCTGCCGGAGTTTTCCGTTGCCGAAAACATCTCCATCTCCAGCTTGGGCGGCGTCACGCAGCTTGGTTTTTTGGTCAAAAACCGCGATGAAATGGACCAGGCCGAGAGCTACCGGCAGCGCTTGGCAATCCGTGCCCCAAGCGTCAGGGAAAAGATTCGAAACCTGAGCGGCGGAAATCAGCAGAAGGCCATCGTGGCCCGCTGCCTGAACACCAAGCCCTCACTGCTGATCTTCGACGAACCGACCCAGGGTATCGACGTCTCGGCCAAGGTGGAGGTTCACAACCTCATCCGCGATTTCGTCGCCGCTGGCGGGGCCGCCATCGTGATTGCCTCGGAAATCGCCGAACTGCTGGAACTCAGCCACCGTGTCCTGATCCTGAAAAAAGGCCGGCTGGTGGGTTCGGTGACCTCGCTGCAACAGGAACTGGCCGCCGGAAACTTTGAGGGCGTGAAGAACAGAATTCTGGCGCTATCCGCCGGCAGGAGCGAATGATGAAATTTCAACGGGCCGTATCCCGCACACTTTCGACCAGCGGCGTTCCGATCGCGGTCGCCCTGATCGTCCTGGTCATCGTGTTCCAACTGATGTCGCCAGTCTTCCTGCAACCGGAAAGCCTCACCGATTACATTAACAACGCCATCCCCGTCTTGCTGATTACCGTCGGGGTGGCAATCGTCATCGTGGCCGGAGGCATCGACCTGTCCGTCGGCACGGTAGCCGGGCTGAGTGCCGGAACGACCATGTGGGCTTTGCTCAGCGGGGCGCCGACACTGGTGGGCGTCCTCGTGGGCGTCGCCACCGGCACGGCATTCGGCCTGTTCAACGGATGGCTCATTACGAAGTTCGGTATCAACGACTTCATCGTCACGCTGGCCACGCTGAACATCGCCAGCGGGCTGCTCATCGTCCTGACAGAACAGGTACCTCTCCAAGGCGTGACGACGCCGGGCTTTTCGGATATCGTCTACGGCAGTTTCCTGGGCATCCCGAGCGCCTTTTGGATCGCCGCAATCCTGCTGGTCATCATGCAGCTTTTCCTGGCCAAGACGGTATTCGGCCGGCGCATATATGCCATCGGCATCGGCGCCGACGCGGCGAACGTCGCCGGCGTCAACGTCCTCCGCGTCAGGATGGGCACCTTCATCGTCTCCGGCATGCTCGCCGGAGCAGCCGGCGTCCTCATTGCCTCCCGCCTCGGCGCCGTACAGGCCTTCCTGGGCGGCGGCTACGAATTCATTGCCATCGCCGGCGCCGTTCTGGGAGGCGTGAGCCTTGCCGGCGGCCGCGGTTCGGTCTGGGCCGCTGTCGTCGGCGGCCTTTTGCTGGCAACCCTGCAGCAGGGCCTGCGCCTCAACGGCGTCGACCCCGTCTACTTCAGCATCGTTACCGGCCTTTGCATCGTCGCCGGGGTGGTCTTCGACCGCCGCGTCCAGCAATACGCACTCAATATGGGCAAACGCTCCCGTCTTGACGCGCCCCCCAGGCACGACACTCCGCACGACACTCCCCCGGCCCCGGCCCAGCAGCAGGCACAGAAGCCGGCCGCGGGTTCCCGTCCGTTCGTGACCGAACAGCAGGACTGACCATGAGCACTTCAACCCCCAAACGCAACACCGGCCTGGTCGGCCGCATCGTCGACCGGATCCTGCTGGACCCCACCCTCGGCGTCCTGGCCATGCTGGTACTGGCCTGTTTGATTGCGGCGTTCACGTTGCCGGTGTTCCTGGCTCCGTCAAACCTGTTCAACATCCTCAACAGCAGCATCACGGTCATGATCCTGGCCATGGGCATGACCGTCGTCCTGATCGCGGGAGGCATCGACCTCTCGATCGGCGCAGCCATGGCACTCTGCGCGGGGGTGGCAGCCGAGACGATGAAATCCGGAATGCCGCTGTTCGCCGCGATCCTCGCAGCGCTGCTTGCCGGGGCCTTGATCGGGATCGGCAACGGCCTGCTTGTCACCCGGGTCGGGCTGCCCGACTTCATTGCCACGCTCGCAATGCTCGGCTTCGCCGGCGGCATCCTCTACATCTGGACCCAGGGCGTTCCCATCATCGGCTACATGGTCCCCGAGTTCTATGTCATCGGCGGCCTGAGCCCGCTGGCCGGAGCCCTCACCCTGCCCATGGTGATATCCCTCATCGTGGCGCTCCTCCTTGGCGGGATTTTGGGATCCTCCCGCCTGGGGACACACCTCTTCGCGGTCGGCAGCAGCCGGACCGGCGCCGTACAGTCCGGCGTGCGGGTGGACCGGGTCCGTATCATCGCCTACGTCATCAGCGGGCTATGCGCCGCGATCGCCGGCGTCATCCTGGCGGGCCGTAATACCAACGTCCCGGCCGACCTCGGTGTCGGTTACGAGATCCAGGCCATCGCTGCCGCCGTCATCGGCGGTGCGGCGCTCAGTGGCGGCAGGGGCCGCATCCTGGGAGCCGTGCTCGGCGCCATCACGCTGGCCGCAACCATCAACATCATCAACCTCGCGGGCGTTCCGTCCAGCTATCAAAAGATCGTCATTGGCTCGATTCTGATCATCGCCGTCCTCGCGAACCGGATCAGCGCCATCATCAACGCCCGGGTCCGGCAACGGCGGGCCGTTGTGCTCGACGTCGCCCCCGTGTAGCCGAAACCAGCTTCCCCGGTCTCCCCGTTGCTGCGGGGACCATCAAAAATGAAAGGCAAGACAATGTCCACAACTGACACCACCGGGCCCGCAGGCCGCCGTCGGTACGCCCGGACCCGCAGCGCCCTCGCCTCCGGAGCAGTCGCGGCAGCCCTCATCCTGACCGGCTGCACCACGGTCGAGACGCCGACCGGCACCGGTGGAGGCGGGGGCGGAGGCGCCGGTGCCGCGGTCAACCCGGACTCGGCCGCCGATGCCGCCATCCGCGAAATAGTGGACGGCCGTGAAATCAAAGTCGGCTTTGCTCCCCCGATCCTCTCCGAGTTCTACACCCAGGTCGAAAAAGCGGCCTTCAACAAGATGAAGGAATACGAGGACCGGTTCGGTGTGAAATGGACCTGGGAGCGGCAGGGCGCCCTCAACGACGCCCATTCAGGCACGGAAACCCTTGGCATTGTCCAGGGGTATATCGCCCGGGACTTCGATGCGGTCTTCGTCTGCTCTGCCGCCAACGCCGCGACCATGCAGGAACTGTACGGCCGCGGACAGGAAGAGGGCGTCGACTTCTACCAGTTCAACTCCACTGAAGAACTGGCCAATCCTTCCCAAGCCGAGGACCCCACCGGAGGTCTTAACACCGTCTCGAACATCGGTTATGACGACCGCTGGCAGTCCGGCTACATCGCCGGGCAATACATCGGCGACCAACTCAAGGGCAAAGGCAAGGTCATCCAGATCATGGGGCCCTCCGGATCGGACTGGACCAAGCTGCGCCAGCAGGGCTTCAAGAAAGCCATCTCGGAGTACCCAGGCATCGAGATCGTCGGACAGGCCGACGGCGGCTACGTACGGGACAAAGGTCTCCGGGCCGCACAGGACCTGCTGACCAAAAACCCCGATGTCAACGCGATCTACGGTGAAAACGAAGACATGGCGCTCGGCGCGTCCCAGGCCATCGACGCACGCGGTCTCAAGCATTGGGACGGGCAGGAAGGCATCATCACCATCGGTGCTGACGGCCTGATTTCGGGGATGGACTCCATCAAAGCCGGCAAGCTCACCGCCACCGTCGATGTGAACAGCGTTGAAATGGGCCACAGCATGATCGAAACCCTTTTCGCGCATGAGCTTCTGGGCATGGAAGTCAACCAGTTCGTCCGCATCCCGACCGATGTCGTCGACAAGACGAACGTCGAGTGGCACCAAGCCGTCCTGCAGGAAAGCCAGCAGGGCGAGGGAAGTTACTAGGCCTTCCCGAACAACGACCGAACTGAGAGGTTCTACTGTGAGCAGCAATCGAAAAATGGACCCGGTGGACGTCGTCGTCGTCGGACTGGGAGCGGGGGGCGGGCCCGCCGTCAAGGTTCTCAGCGAAGCCGGCTACAAAGTTGTCGGATTCGACAAGGGCCCGTGGCTGCGCCCGGAGGAACACTACTCCGGCGACGAACTGAAGTTCCAGAACCGCAGCTACCTGTGGCCGGACGTGAAGCTGATGCCCAGGACGGTGCGCCGGGACGAAAACTCGGAAGCCCGGATCTTCAATTTCTCCCCCGTGCCCTCGAACGTCGGCGGCGGAACGAGCCACATGGCCGGCTGGATGCCCCGGCCGAGGGAATCGGACTTCATTTTCCACTCCCTCCACGGGGATCTGGAAGGCGCGAGCCTGGCCGACTGGCCCTACCGCTACGAGGACCTGGAACCATACCTCACCAAGGTTGAATGGAGCTACGGCATCTCGGGCCTTACCGGTGCCGACCGGGGGGAAGGCTTCCGCAGCAAGCCGTACCCCAGCGGGCCGTTGCCTCCGACCCGGTTCGGCAAGAAATTTTATGAGGGCTCCAACAAGCTGGGCATCAATTCCTTCCCGCTGCCGATGTCCCACCTGACCGAAGGCAACGCCTTGGGCAGGGCGGCGGTGAACCGGACCAGTTTCTGGAACCAGTACGGTGACCCCACCCAAACGCGGTCCAGCGTGGCGACGACGTACATCCCCGAAGCCCTCGCCACCGGCAACCTGGAAGTACGGGCCGACAGTTACGTCAGGGAAGTCAAACTGGGCAAGGACGGCCGGGCCACCGGCGTCGTCTACATCGACCCCGAGGGCCGTGAGGTGGAACAGGACGCCGCGGTAGTTGTCTTGGCGCTCGGCGCCATCGAATCGGCGCGGCTCATGCTGCTGTCCACATCGAACCGGTTCCCCGAAGGTCTCGCAAACGATTCCGGCCTTGTCGGGAAGAACGCCACCTTCCACGAATACATTTTCGCGGTCGGACTATTCGACAAGGACATCGAGGAACCGCTGCGCGGCTGGACGGGAAACTACCAAAGCGGCGGCTCCACGCATTTTTACGAGACGGACGAAAGCAGGGGCCACATCGGCGGCGGCATCATCGCCACCACGCAGATCGGACAGGCCATCAACGCGATCATGCCCGGCCGCCCGACCTGGGGCCAAGCCATGAAGGACGCCGACCGAAATTACTTCGACTACTCCATGAAGATTGGGTTCATCCTCCAGGACATGCCCCAGGAGACCAACCGGGTCGACCTCGACCCCAACATCAAGGATGCCTGGGGCCTGCCCGTAGCGCGGATCACGAACAAGCCCCACGCCAACGACATCGCCATGAGCAAATGGCAGATCGACAAAAACGTGGAAATCCTCCAGGCGGCCGGGGCAACGAAAACCACCCCCGTTTACCTGGGAGATGAATTCACCGGCAACGCCTGCCACCAGCAGGGCACGGTCCGAATGGGAACCGACCCCGGCAAGTCGGTGCTGAACGGATGGGGCCAGGCTCACTCGGTGGACAACGTCTTCGTGCTTGACGGCGCGGGCTTCCCCACCGCCATGGGCGTCAACCCCACGCTCACGATCATGGCCCACTCCTGGCGCTGCGCAGACTACATCGCCGGCACCTACCTCAAGGGCCGCAGCTAGCGGCTGTAACTGCCGCGCGTTAGAGAATCGCAGAAAGGAAGACACGATGGTTTCGAAAGCCGACTGGGAAATCGTCCCGATCCACATCGACCCCGACTCGGACGAAAAACTGTTCTTCACTGACCACGAGTGGGAAACCATAGAAGCCGCCGTCGCACGCGTCATGCCCACCGACCATGACCCAGGAGCACGCGAGGCGAGGGTGATCGTCTTTATCGACCGCTACCTCTCAGGCATCGACTACCTCTATGCGGCGGCTGACGGTACCGGTTTCCTGGCCCTGGCCGGTCCGGAAGCACGATCCGCCCGGGCACGCATCGCCGACCTGCAGCGGCTCTATCGCGAAGGGGTCCGTGAACTCGACCGCCGATCGCGCGAGTTGCGGGCGGAGTCCTTCAAGGACGCGACCGAAGAAGTCCAAGACCAGGTGCTGGAACAGGTCAGCGGCGCTCCCAAACCGGTGCCGGTCTCGCTGACCTCGATGGAGGTGTACTACTCGCGGCTTCAGGGAAACACCGATGAAGACAAAAGTTTCTTTGACACCCTGTGCCTGCATGTCCGCCAAGGTTTCTATGCCGACCCGGTTTACGGCGGAAACAAGGACCAGATGGGTTGGAAAATGGTCGGTTTCGACGGGCCAAAAAACCTGCGCGACACCATGGACGGCACCTACAGCACGGCCGAGTACTTCATCCAGGAGTACGACTGGGAGGAACTGGTCCCGGGCTTCAAGCACGGCCCGGAACAAGACGTGACTGACGGTGGCGAAAACCCTGCCGGTAGCCAAGCCGCCGAGGCGGCTTCAGCATCATCGGACCGTACCGAGGAATCCAGTAAGTAAAGGAAAGACAATGACCGCCTACGAAGACAAGCTCAACAAATACGTCGACCGTTCCTACACCTTCATCCCCGAGACCATAGATCTGAGCAAGACCGTGGTCCATGCGCTCGACATCCAGAATCTCTGCCTCGATCCGGAGGGGGCAGACTACATTCAGAGCGTCGGTGGAGCGCCCTCCGGGCAGGAATCCCTCGGGCCGGCCAAGAGAATGATCGAACTCGCACGCGAAAAGGGAATCAAGGTCGTCTGGTCCATGTGGGGCATGCACCCCGAAGGCTACGACATCGGCATCTGGGGGCTGAAGTACCCGTCCTGGAGAGAGTCCGATTCGCCCTTCAACCACGGGACGTGGAACGGCGCACTCTGCGAAGGTTTCGAACCACAAAAGGGCGAACCGGTCTTCCAGAAGCACCGCAACAGCAGCTTCTACGGAACGGCCTTCAACGAGTACCTCCAGCAGGACGGCGCCGAGTACCTCGTGATCGTCGGCTCCTCGACCGCCAACTGCGTACCGACCACGGCACGCGACGGTTTCGACAGGGGATACAAAGTGATCGTCGTGGCCGATTCCGGCACGGCCATTCCCCTCAACACCCACGGCCGCAACCCCGAGTTCGACCACGAAACACCCGAAGGATACGGGCAGTACTGGGAATCCCTGCGCAACATCCAGGCTCAGTACGCGGACGTGATGTCCAGCGACGAGTTCGCTGCCCTCGTCGAACGCTCATCCCGGGCGGCGGGACAGGAAGCCTCAGTAAGTGCAGACGCCTCAGCCCACTAAACCGCGGTACAGGGGAGGTGGGACCGTTATGAATGCGCCGCCGAAGGAACCGGTGAAGGTTCCCCACGGCCAACGACGCGGCACCACCTCCCCGGGCACCCAGCACGTTGATCCACCTTGAGGAAGACGCCCATGGCACCGTACGCTCCCACGCAACGGCGCGGGTTCGGGCGGCTCGACTGGTCTTGCACACTTGCCGGATTCGGTTCAGTGGCTCTTGGAAACATGCGCACCCCCATACCTACAGAGGATGCCCGGGCACTGGTACGTCATGCCTGGGACGCGGGCGTCCGGTTCTTCGATACTGCACCCATGTACGGCCATGGCCTTGCCGAATACCGGCTGGCCGATGTCCTCGCCGATGAGGACAGAGAAACGTTCGTCTTGGCCACAAAGGTCGGGCGAACCCTAAAACCCGCAAGCCCGGGGACCTTCAGTACCGCCCCCTGGTGCAACACCCCGCCGTTCCGCATCGAATACGACTACTCCTACGACGGTGTGATGCGCCAGGTCGAAGACAGCATGCAGCGGATGGGGACGGATTACTTCGACGTGCTCCTGGTTCACGACACGGACCGTTGGACTCACGGCGCCGACCAACCCCGCCGATTTCAGGAAGCCCTAAACGGCGCGTTCAAAGCCTTGTTATCCCTGCGGGACCAAAAGGTAGTGCGAGCCGTGGGCATAGGCGTCAACGAGGTCGATGTCTGCATGGCAGCGGCAGAAGCAGCCGACATTGACTGCATTCTGATCGCCGGTACTTACAACCTACTGAACACCGAGGCGCAGGACGAGCTTCTCCCACTCTGCCTGCGACGCGGGATCGCCGTCATCAACGGCAGAATCTTTGGATCAGGCATCTTAGCCACCGGCCCTAAACCCGGAGCCCGCATGGACTACGCTCCGGCAACGCGTGAAACCCTCAGCGAGATCCGTCCTTACCAAGAGGTAGCCGACCGCCACGGAGTGCCTCTGGGCGCGATGGCATTGCAATTTGGCGCCGCCCACCCTGCCGTCACCAACGTCTGCCTCGGCGCCCGCACCATCACTCAACAAGAGCAGAACTACCAATGGCTGAGTCAGCGGATCCCCGTCGAGGTGTGGCAGGAACTGAAGCACCGGCAACTCATTAGCTCCGCCTCCCCCACACCCGGAACCTCCCCATGAGGACAACTAAGGATCAGCAAATCCAGGAAGGCCCCCATGATGCTGCAGGAAGTCATCAAGATCGCCGCCATCGCCGAAGAAGCAGCCGAACAACTGGCAATCCGCATCGTCGTCAGTGTCGTTGACATCCACGGCAACCCGGTGCTTCTCCATCGCATGGACGGCGCACCCCTCCACTCTTTGGACATGGCCTTCCGCAAGGCCTACACAGCCGCCTCGTTCAACGTGGAAACAGAAGAACTCACGTCGCAAGTACAACCAGGGCAGCCCCTTTACGGCCTGGCCGTGAACTCGGGCAGCAAACTCATCGCCTTCGGCGGTGGAGCACCTGTACAGCTCCAACGAGGCGAAAGAGTCGGTGTCGGGATCTCGGGAGGAACGACTGAACAAGACATTCATATCCTCAAGACCGCTCTCACTTCACCCCGCACCGTTCCCTAAACCCGCTGCGACTCTCCTCTGCCGAAGGGGGCAGTGTTTTCCATGGCCCTACGCTGCCGCGTCCGGTTGGCAGCAAGGGAGCGCCTGGTGCAGCGCCGGCTGCGCCTTCAGGATGCCGGGTTCCGGCCGACCGGGACGCCGGCGGGTCAGTCGCCGTCCTCGTAGCCGTCGATCTCGGCGATGTCGATGGTTTCCACCGCGCCGATACCGAAGCGGCTGTTGCCCAGCCTGCGGATGATCACCGTCAGCCGCTCCTTGAGCTCATCCATCTGGTCGCCGCTGCCGCTGCTGAGCAGCCGCTCCAGTTCGGCGGCATGCTTGAGGGCCCGCTTGCCCTCGTCGGTTATCTGCACGATCTGCCGCCGGCGGTCCACATCGCTGCGGGCACGGATGATGTGCCCGTGGACCTCCAGCCTGCCCAGGGTCTTGCCCATGGTCTGTGCCTGCACCCGGACGCGGGTCGCCAGCTGCGCCTGCGTCATTTCCCCTTCGGCGGCCAGCACCTCAAGGGCAATGACGCCGGCGTGGGTCAGGCCAAGGCCGGCCAGTTTGTCGTTCCATTCGTGCTCGACGAGCCGGGCGGCGGTGGAGAGCAACCGTGGCATCGGCCAATTCTTCAAATCCGGCATGCACTCAAGTATACGTACGTAGTCGGAACGGCCGGAGGACTGTCTTGGCTATGCTGGTGTGAAACCCCGGATCCCTAAGGAGCTGCCCCATGGCCGAACGACTGTCGACCGGCGACACCGCGCCGGATTTCACGCTGCAGGACTCGGCGGGCAACACCGTCTCGCTGGCCGATTATCGTGGCCAAAACGTTGTGGTTTACTTCTATCCCGCAGCTTCGACACCGGGCTGCACCAAGCAGGCCTGCGACTTCCGCGACAGCCTCGACTCGTTGAAGGGCGCCGGATACGCGGTGCTGGGAGTCTCCCCCGATCCACTGCCGAAGCTGGTGAAGTTCGCGGAGACGGAAGAACTGAACTTTCCGTTGCTCTCAGACGAAGACCATGCCGTAGCCGAGGCGTACGCGGCCTGGGGCGAAAAGAAGAACTACGGCAAGGTCTACGAGGGTTTGATCCGTTCCACGGTCGTGGTGGATCCCGAGGGCAAGGTGGCGCTGGCCCAGTACAACGTCCGGGCCACCGGCCACGTGGCCAAGCTGCGCCGCGACCTCGGCCTGGACAATTAGGTGTCTGCGCGAGGCACAAGTCCCCGCCAGACGAGTGCCGCCGTGCCGGTAGACTGATTCCTGTTCCGGCATGCCCGGAACGAATGCGCGAGTGGCGGAATTGGTAGACGCGCTGGATTTAGGTTCCAGTGTCCTCGGACGTGCGGGTTCAAGTCCCGCCTTGCGCACCATCACCAGGAGCCCCGCCACGTACGTTGCGGGGCTCGTGGCGTTCCACGGCCCGCTCCGGGCCCAAGGGCCCGGAGGCCTCCACCTCCGTCGTCGCGCCATCAGGCACGGGACTCGTCACCAAATTGTGATGGTTTTGGCCCAACCGCGGAACCTGAAACCGATGCTTTCAATCAGACATGTGACTAAGCTCTCATCAAGCGGACGCGCCACCGCGCCTCCGCCGGCTGCCGTACACAAAGTCGGCGTCACACCTCACGTCCCCGAGGAGCAGTCCATGTCATTTACTGACATCTTTTCCGGAGGCCAGCGAAGCGGCCGGCGCGCCGGAGCGGTCATTGCCGGCCTGGCCGCCGGCGCACTCGTCCTGTCCGGCTGTGCCGAGAGCGAGCGCGGCGGCGGAGCGCAGGGCGAGACGGAGGGAGTCAATCCGACCTTCGTGTTCGCCGCGTCGTCGGATCCCAAGTCGCTGGATCCGGCCTTCGCCAGCGATGGCGAGTCCTTCCGCGTCAGCCGCCAGATCTTCGAGGGCTTGGTCGGCGTCAAGGAAGGAACGCCGGACCCTGAACCCTTGCTGGCTGAATCCTGGGAGATGTCCGACGACGGGCTCTCCTACACCTTCCAGCTCAAGGAGGGCGTGAAGTTCCACGACGACACCGACTTCAATGCCGATGCCGTCTGCTTCAACTTCGACCGCTGGTATAACTTCGAGGGGATCCAGCAGTCCCAGTCGGTGAGTTACTACTACGGCTCGCTGTTCCGCGGCTACTCGGATTCCCCCGAGACCGCAGTCTACGACTCCTGCGAGGCGGTCAGTGACACCGAGGTGACGGTGAACCTGGCCCAGCCCTTCGCCGGTTTCATTCCGGCGCTGTCGCTGCCGGCTTTCGCGATGCAGAGCCCCACCGCTTTGGAAGAGTTCAAAGCCGACGACGTCGGAGGTTCGGAGGAGGCTCCGGAGCTGAGCGAATATGCCATGGGCCACCCGGTGGGCACGGGCCCGTTCAAGTTCGACAGCTGGTCGGTCGGCGAGTCCCTGCAGCTTTCCGCCTTCGACGGCTACTGGGGCGAACAGGGCCAGGTCCAGGAGATCATCTTCCGCATTATCGAAGACCCCAATGCCCGCCGGCAGGCGCTGGAGGCCGGGGACATCGACGGCTATGACCTGGTGGCGCCGGCCGACACGCAGTCGCTGGCCGACGCCGGATTCAACGTCATTGCGCGCGATCCGTTCACCATTCTGTACCTGGGCATGAACCAGGAGCAGGAGGCGCTGAAGGACCTCAAGGTCCGGCAGGCGATCGCCCACGCGATAGACAAGGACGCGCTGGTCCGCCAGACGCTGCCCGAGGGCACCAAGGTCGCCACGCAGTTCGTTCCGGACACGGTCAACGGCTACAACGACGACGTCACCACCTACGAGTACGACCCGGAGAAGGCGCGGGCGCTGCTCAAAGAGGCTGGCTACGGCGACGGCCTGGAGCTGATGTTCAACTACCCGACCGGGGTGTCCCGGCCGTACATGCCGACGCCGGAACAGGTGTTCACCAACCTGAGCGCCCAGCTTGAGGAGGTCGGCATCACCATCGAGGCCCAGCCGGACAAGTGGTCTCCGGACTACCTGGACCGCATCCAGGCCAGCGCCGACCACGACATCCACCTGCTCGGCTGGACCGGCGACTACAACGACACCGACAACTTCGTCGGGGTTTTCTTCGGCCAGGAGAAGCCGGAGTTCGGCTTCAACAACAAGGAGCTCTTCGACAAGCTGTCCAAGGCACGTGAGACCAGCAGCATCGAAGAGGCGACGCCGCTGTACGAGGAGATCAACGAGGACATCGCGCAGTACCTCCCGGCGATCCCGCTGGCACACCCGGCGCCGTCGCTCGCGTTCGCCCCGCGGGTGACCTCCTACCCGGCCAGCCCGGTGAACGACGAGGTGTTCAACGCCATCGAGCTCAGCGAGTAGCCCCGTCCTGCCGGGGTCCGCATACCGCGGATCCCGGCAGGCAGGCCCCCGGCCCGAACTACGAGCGGGCGGCGCCGGGCCTGCCGCCGAAGAGGCAATTTCCACCGTATCCGGCGCCACGCCGGGACCGGGATCCGGAAGGACGCTGTGCTCAGAGTCATTATCAAGCGCATCGCGCTGCTCATCCCGACGCTCTTCGGGCTTTCCCTGCTGCTGTTCCTGTGGGTCCGCAGCCTGCCCGGCGGGCCCGCCACGGCGCTGCTCGGCGACCGTGCCACACCCGAGGCGGTGGCACGGATCAACGAACTCTACGGCTTCGACCGGCCGCTGATCGAGCAGTACTTCGTCTACATGGGCAAGCTGCTCCAGGGAGATTTCGGCACGTCGATCCTCACCGGCCGGCCCGTGCTGACGGAGTTCGCCACCCGTTTTCCGGCGACGGTGGAGCTGACGATCGTCGCCCTCATCATCGCCGTCGGCATCGGCATTCCGCTGGGCTACCAGGCCGCGAGGTACTACGGCAAGTGGCCCGACCACTCCTCCGTCGTGCTGTCGCTGGTGGGGATCACCGTCCCGGTCTTCTTCCTGGCCTTCATCCTCAAGTGGTTGTTCGCCATCCAGCTGCCGTGGTTCCCTACCGACGGCCGGCAGAACCCCAGGATCAACGCCACGCACGTCACCGACTTCTATGTGCTCGACGGTTTGCTCACCCGCGAATGGGATGCCGCCTGGGATGCGCTGCTGCACCTGGCGCTGCCCGGGATCGCGCTGGGCACCATCCCGCTGGCCATCATCGTGCGCATCACCCGGGCGTCTGTCCTCGAGGTGCAGAATGCTGACTACGTGCGCACCGCCCGCGCCAAGGGCCTGCTGCAGAAGACCATCCGCAACCGGTTCATCCTGCGCAACGCGATGCTGCCGGTCACCACCACCATCGGCCTGCAGTTGGGGCTGCTGATTTCCGGGGCCGTGCTGACCGAGACGGTCTTCGCCTTCAACGGCATCGGGCGGTTCCTGCGCGACGCCATTTTCAACCTGGACTACCCCGTCCTGCAGGGGTTCATCATCTTCATCGCCGTGCTGTATTCGCTGATCAACCTGGTCGTGGACGTTTCCTACAGCATCATCGACCCGAGGGTGCGTGTTTAAATGAGCACAACGCTTCCGCCGCAGTCAGGCGGCGACATCCGCACCACCCCGGAGCCACCGGGGGCACCCGGCGCTCCCGCCGGCGCCGGGCCCGGCGGCACCAGCCTGTGGAAGGACGCGTTCCGGCGGCTCCGCCGGAATCCGCAGGCCATCACCGGCGCCGTCATCGTGGGCCTGTTCGTGCTGACCGCCGTGCTGGCGCCGGTGCTGGCACCTTATGGCGGCCAGGATCTGCCCGGCCGCACGTACATCACACCCACGCACATTCCCGGCTTCGGCGAGGTGGAAGGGTTTCCGCTGGGGCTGGACCGTTTCGGCGGGGACCTGTTCAGCAAACTCATCTGGGGCGCGCAGGCCTCGCTGCTGATCGGCGTCGTCTCGACCGCGATGGGGCTGGCTGGGGGCATGCTGCTGGGCATCCTCGCCGGCGGCTTCGGCGGCTGGATCGACAGCGTGATCATGCGCGGCGTCGACATCCTGCTCTCCGTGCCGAACCTGCTGCTGGCGGTATCCATCGCGGCCATCCTGGGCCAGGGGGCGTACGCGGTGATGATCGCCATCGGCGTGGCCCAGCTGCCGATCTTCGCGCGGCTGCTGCGGTCGTCGATGATCTCGCAACGCAGCGCGGACTACATGCTGGCGGCGCAGACGCTGGGCCTGAGCCGGGGCACCATCATCATGAGCCACCAGCTGCCCAACAGTGTGGGTCCGGTCATCGTGCAGGCCACGCTGACGCTGGCCACCGCCGTCATCGACGCCGCAGCGCTTTCCTTCCTCGGCCTGGGCGGCGGGCGCCCGCAGACCGCCGAGTGGGGCCGCATGCTCACCTACGCGCAGGCAGAACTGGGCATCGCGCCGCAGCTGGCGTTCCTGCCCGGCCTGTGCATCGCCGTCACCGCGTTGGGCTTCACGCTGCTGGGCGAGTCCCTGCGGGAAGCGCTGGATCCCAAGACGCGGGCCAAGTAGCGGCAGCTGCCGATCAGCCGGCCAGGGTGGCCGGCGGGGCTCCGCCGTCCTGGCGCCGTCGCTGGCGGGCCATGTGCATCATGGCGGCGAAGCCGGCGATGAACAGCACTTCCAGCGCCGCCAGCCACCAGAGGGCGCCCCACCTGCCCTCGCCGATGAAGATGACGGCCCCGACCGCCAGCAGCACCGTGCCGATCACCAGCACGAAGACCGCGAAGCCGATGGCCACCGCGGCGCTGCGCACCCCGGTCCGGAAGCCGAAGCCTTCCGGCCGGTGGTCGTCGGGCTCCGGGACGGCCCCGGGCCCGGTATCCTCAGGACGCAATCTCCGGATCCTCCGCCTGGATGTCCAGTTCGTTGCCCGGTATGGACGCCAGCAAGCGCCGCGTGTAGGGGTGCCGCGGGTTGGTGAACACTTCCTCCGAGCTGGCCGCCTCCACCAGTTCGCCGTCCTTCATCACGCAGACGTAGTCCGAGATCAGCCGCACCACGGCCAGGTCATGGGAGATGAAGAGGTAGCTCAGGCCCAGCTCCGCCTGCAGGTCGCCCAGCAGCTTCAGGATCTGCGCCTGCACCAGCACATCCAGCGCGGAGACGGGCTCGTCGCAGATGATCAGCTCGGGCTTCAGGGCCAGGGCGCGGGCAATCGCCACGCGTTGGCGCTGGCCGCCGGAGAGTTCGGACGGGTAGCGCCGCAGCATGTTCTGCGGCAGCGCCACCTCGTCCATCAGCTCGCGCACGCGAACCGAGCGCTCCCTCGCGCTGCCGCGGTTGTAGGTGGACAGCGGCTCCTCGACAATCCGCTCAACGGTGAACATCGGGTTCAGGGACGAATACGGATCCTGGAACACCGGCTGCACCCGCTGGCGGAAGTCCCGCAGCTGCGCCTTGGTCAGGTTGGCCACATCCATTCCGTCGAAGGTCATGGTGCCGCTGGTCGGTTCGATCAGCTTCAGCAGCATCCGGGCGGTGGTGGTCTTGCCGGAGCCCGATTCACCGACGATGGCGACCGTGTGTCCGCGCGGGATGTCGAGCGTCACGTTCTTCGCCGCGTAAAAGTCCTCGGACTGGCCGCGGATCTTGTACACCTTGGTCAGGTCGCGCAGTTCCACGATGTTGTCCGTCTTCTGCGCCTCGGCGGCCGCGGGAGCCTCGGTGACGTGTTCCTGGAAGACCTGCTCCGCCCGTTCGGCCCGCACCGCCGCGTTCCCGGTAAACGCCCCCGGCATCAGGCGCACGGCGGCGACGCTCGGCGCCGCCTTCACCAGCGCCCGGGTGTAGGGGTGCTGCGGATCCTCCAGCAGCTGCCGTGCCGGCCCGGTCTCCACCACCTTGCCGCGGTGCATCACCACCAGTTCCGACGCCCGTTCGGCCGCCAGCCCCAGGTCGTGGGTAATGAGCAGCACCGCCGTCCCCAATTCATGGGTCATCGACTCGATCTGGTCCAGGATGGTGCGCTGAACCGTCACATCCAGCGCCGACGTCGGCTCGTCGGCGATCAACAGCCGCGGCTGGCAGGCCAGGCCGATGGCAATCAGGGCGCGCTGGCGCATCCCGCCGGAAAACTCATGCGGGTACTGCTTGGCGCGTTCCCTGGCGTTGGGCAGTCCGGCAGCCTCCAGGACCTCCACAACCTTCCGGTCCACGTCCCGCCTGGTCGCCATGCCGTGAACCAGCAGGGTCTCCGCCACCTGCGAGCCGATCCTGGTGACCGGATTCAGGTTGGACATCGGGTCCTGCGGGACCAGGCCGATCTGGCGGCCCCGGATCGTGCGCATCCGATGCTCCGGCATCCCCACGAGCTCCTGGCCGTCGAAGCGGATGCTCCCGGCGGTCACCCGTCCGTTATCCGGCAGCAACCCGATCACGGCCATCGCCGTGGTGGACTTCCCGGATCCGGATTCACCCACGATCGCCAGGGTCTTGCCCGGTTCCAGGCGCAGCGAGGCGCCCTCCACCGCAGAGACTTGCCCGTAGGTGGTGCGGAAAGCAACGGCCAGGTCCCGTACCTCGAGCAGGGCCGCGTCGTCGGCATGTTCGGTCATGGTCCCATCCTGCCCCAAAGACGCGCGGATGTGGCCTATCTCTCATCGGGAATTCGCCGCGCGGGGTCGAGGACGGGAGTCGATTAGACTTGAGGATCATCCCCGCCTGCCCCGAGGAGCCTGAAGCGTGACACCACCCACCGCGCGCCGCACCGTGCTGAAGGCAGGCGCAGCGGCAGCGGCTGTGTTGCTCACCGGCTGCACCCCCGAACCGGGCAGGCCCGCCCCGTCAACCGCCCCGGCCAGCGAGCCGCCGACGGCCTCGCCCGCGGACACCACCTTCACCATGGGCATTGCCGCCGCCCCGGTGACCCTTGATCCGGCGCTGGCACTGGATACCGAGTCCTACCGGGTGACCCGGCAGATCCTCGAAACACTCGTCGGGGTGGACCCGGCGACGGGCGTTCCGGCGCCGCGGCTGGCCTCCGAATGGAGCGAAGCGGACGACGGCCGTTCCTACCGCTTCCGGCTGCGCCCGGGTGTCACCTTCCATGACGGAACGGCGTTCGATGCCGAAGCGGTCCGCGCCAATTTCGAACGCTGGTACCGGCTCCCCGGCGACGCCCGGCCGGTGGAAGGCGGGCTGGCCTTCCGGTCGGTCTTCGGCGCGTTCGCCGAGGACGAGGACGAATCGCTCTACCACAGCTGCGAGGTGCTGGGCCCGCTGGAAGTGCAGCTGAACCTGACCCGCCGGTTCACCGGCCTGGTCGCATCGCTGGCCATGCCGGCCTTTGCCATCTCCTCTCCGGCGGCGCTGAAGGCCGGGGCGGCCGACCGGCTGACGGAGGACCGCGGCGGCCACAAGGTATCCCGCTACGGATTGGCCCCGGTGGGGACCGGCCCGTTCACGTTCGCCAACTGGGAACGGGACCGCGTGGTGCTCTCCGCCTACCCGGGCTACTGGGGTGCCGCCGGCGACGTGCGCACCGTGGTGTTCAAGGCGCTCCCGCATCCGATGACGCGGTTGCGCGCCTTGGAAGCCGGGGACATCGACGGCTACGACCTGGTCACCCCGGCCACGTACGCGGATCTGGCGCGGGCCGGCATGCAGGTGTTGCAGCGTGACCCGTTCTCCGTGGTCTACCTCGGCATGAACCAGGCGGCCGACGGGCTGGACGACATCACCATGCGCCAGGCCATCGCCCACGCGATCGACCGGCAGGCGCTGATCGACAGCTTCTTCCTGCAGGGCACCAAGGAGGCCATGCAGTTCATCCCGCGCAGCCTGGGCGTGACGAATGAGACCATCCCCTACTACGCATACAATCCGGAGCGTTCGCGCGAACTGCTGGCCGACGCCCGGTACGACGGCGCCGAACTCACCTTCTACTATCCGCTGGGCGTCACGCGGGCCTACCTGCCGACCCCCGAAAAGGTGTACGCGGAGCTGAGCCGCCAGCTCACCGCCGTCGGAATCAATATCAAGCCGGTGCCCATTCCCTGGGACGAGGGCTACCTCGACACGATCCAGGGCTCCACCGACCATGCCCTCCACCTGTCCGGCATGAGCGGCAGCTACCGCGACCCGGACAACTTCGTGGGCCCGCTCTTCGGCAGCAAGTCGATGGAGTTCGGCTACGACAGCGCGCAGATCCGCAGCAAGATAGCCCGTGCCAAGACCCTCCCCGAGGGCGAAGACCGCGTGCAGGCCTACTACAGCATCAACGAGCAGCTGGCGCGGGCGGTCCCCGCGGTGCCGCTCGCGTTCCCCATCTCCGCCCTGGCCATGGGGCCCCGGGTCGTGAGCTACCCGGCCAGCCCGATGCTCGACGAGGTCTACAACAAGATCGAGCTGGGGCAGGATTGACGCCGGCTGCGGCGCCCGGTGCGTAGGTGACGGGCCGCCTCGGGCGGAAAATTGTAACGTTGGAGATCCCGCCGCGTCTGTCTACTGGGTCACATCGAAGACGGCAGATTTTAGTCTCGCTGGCGCAGGGCGCTAGGCTTCTAATTGCTGGCACAGCTGCTATTGGAGATTGAAGTTGACTGCAAACATTCCCTCGGGATCATCCCAGAACGTCGACGTCGCGCTGATTGGCGGCGGCATCATGAGCACCACCCTCGGCTCCTTCATCAAGCAGTTGCAGCCGGACTGGAGCATTAGCCTGTTCGAGAACCTGGACGAGGTCGGTCTGGAAGCCTCGGACCCGTGGAACAATGCCGGCACCGGACACGCCGCGCTCTGCGAGCTGAACTACACGCCCGCCTCGGCGGACGGTTCCGTTCCCACCGCCAAGGCCGTGGGCATCAACGAGAAGTTCAACGTCTCGCGCCAGTTCTGGTCGCACATGATCCGCGAGGGCCACATCTCGTCGCCCCGGGAATTCGTCAACCCGCTGCCGCACATGAGCTTTGTCTGGGGCGATGACCATGCTGACTACCTCAAGCGCCGCCACGAAGCGCTGAAGCAGGAACCGCTGTTCGAGCAGATCGAGTTCTCCGAAGACCACGCCGTCATCAACGAGTGGGCGCCGCTGATCATGCGGGGCCGCGATCCGCAGCAGCGCGTGGCCGCATCCCGCGTCGCCGGCGGCACCGACGTGGACTTCGGCTCCCTGACCCGGAAGCTCGCGGGCTACCTGACCGCCCATGGCGTGGAACTGAACTACGGCCACCGGGTGCTGGACGTCTCCCGCAACACCGACGGCCGCTGGACCCTGGAGATCAGGAACAACGCCACCGGCGAAAAAACCAAGGTCAACGCCCGCTTCGTGTTCATCGGAGCCGGCGGCGGCGCCCTGCACCTGCTGCAGCGCTCGGGCATCCCCGAGTCCAAGGGCTACGGCGGTTTCCCGGTGTCCGGACAGTTCCTCCGCTGCACGGACGAGACCGTCATCAACGCCCACAACGCCAAGGTCTACGGCCAGGCCTCCGTGGGCGCCCCGCCCATGTCGGTGCCCCACCTGGACACCCGCTTCGTCAACGGCAAGCGCTCCCTGCTCTTCGGCCCGTACGGCGGCTTCTCGCCGAAGTTCCTCAAGACCGGCTCGCTGCTGGACCTGCCCACGTCCGTGCGCCCGGGCAACCTGGTGCCCATGCTGGCCGTGGCCAAGGACAACTTCGGCCTGGTCAAGTACCTGGTCACCGAGGTGCTCAAGACCCGCGAAGGCAAGAACGAGGCCCTGCGCGCCTTCCACCCGGACGTTGCCGGCGACCAGTGGGAGCTGATCACCGCCGGCCAGCGTGTCCAGGTGATCAAGAAGGACCCGAAGCGGGGCGGCGCCCTGCAGTTCGGCACCGAGGTCATCGCGTCCGCCGACGGCAGCATCTCCGCCCTGCTCGGTGCCTCCCCCGGGGCATCCACCGCAGCGCCGATCATGATCAGCCTGCTGGAACGCTGCTTCCCGCTGGAGTTCAAGAGCTGGGAACCCAAGCTGAAGGACATGCTCCCCGGCTACGGCGTGAACCTGAACGAAAACCCCTCGCTGTTGGCCGAAATCACCGCCGACACCGACCGGGTACTCGAACTGGCATGATCCCCGTCCGCCCCGTACGACCGCTGAACTAAGCTTCAAGCCATGCACAAGCTGGCAACGCTGTCCCTGGCGAATCGTGCGTTGATCGCGCTGATTACGGTCTTCGTGGCCGTCTTCGGCGTGATCACCATGGGTTCGCTGAAGCAGGAACTCATCCCCTCGCTCGAGTTCCCGCGCATCACCGTTGTCAGTTCCATGCCCGGCGCGTCGCCGGAGGTAGTGGACAAGCAGGTCAGCGAACCGCTCGAACGCGCGCTCACCGCCGTCGAGGGCCTCGAGTCCTCCTCGGCGGTGTCGCGCAACGGGTTCTCCACCGTCAACCTGACGTTCGTCTACGGCACCAATTTGGACCGGGCGCGCAGCCAGGTGGACCGTGCCATCTCCAACGTCCGCCAGCAACTGCCCGACGACGTCTCGCCACTGTCGCTGGCCGGCAGCATCGATGACTTCCCCATCGTCTTCATGGCGGTGTCCTCCGACCTGACCCTGAGCGAGCTGAGCACCGAGCTGAACCGCCTCACGGTGCCCCGGCTGCAGAACATCCCCGGAGTGCGCGGGGCCGAGGTCTCCGGCGGCCCCGGCCGGCACATCGCCATAGTGCCGGACGACGATGCCATGGCGGAGGCCGGCGTCGGCGTTTCCGCCATTGTGGACAGCCTGGCCAACAGCGGCGGCCTGGTCCCCGCCGGCGCCGTGCAACAGGACGGCCAGAGCCTCTCCGTGCAGATCGGCAGCCCGCTGGACAGCTTGGCGGCCATCGAAAACCTGCCGCTCTCCCCCGCTGAAACGACGACGGCTGAGCAGCCCTCGGCGCGCTCCGCACCGGAGGCGGGGCGGGCACCCGGGCAGTTCCCCGGCCAAGGCCAGCCCGCCCCGCCGGGCAGCGGGACAGAGCAGGGCCAGGTACCCGTGCCCGACACCGTGCCCGCACCGGACCAGCCCGGCCAGGCACCGGACCCTGCGCCGGCCGACCCTGCCACCATCGGCGAGGTGGCCGACGTCGACATCGCCGACGACGAGCAGACCTCGATCACCCGGACCAACGGCGAGCTGACGCTTGCCCTGGCCGTCACCAAAACGCCGGAGGGCGACACGGTGGCCCTCTCCCACGCCATCGGCGAGTTGCTGCCCGAACTGGAGGCCGAACTGGGCGACGGCGCGCAGATCACCACGGTGTTCGACCAGGCCCCGTTCATCGAGACGTCCATCAAGGACCTGACCACCGAGGGCCTGCTGGGGCTGGGCTTCGCGGTGCTGATCATCCTGGTCTTCCTGCTCTCCGTACGCTCCACGCTGATCACGGCGATCTCCATCCCGCTGTCGCTGCTGGCCACGTTCATCGGCCTCAATGCGCTGGGCTACTCGCTCAACATCCTCACCCTCGGCGCGCTGACCATCGCCATCGGGCGCGTTGTGGACGACTCGATCGTGGTGGTCGAGAACATCAAACGGCACCTGAACTACGGCGAACCCAAGGGCGACGCCATCCTGGCGGCGGTCCGCGAGGTCGCCGGGGCCATCACCGCGTCCACCCTGACGACCGTTGCGGTGTTCCTGCCGATCGCGTTCGTCGGGAATCTGGCCGGCGAACTGTTCCGGCCGTTCGCCATCACTACCGCGCTGGCCCTGCTCGCGTCCCTGGCGGTGTCGCTGACCATCGTGCCGGTGCTGGCCTACTGGTTCGTCAAATCCCCCGCGGAGCGACACCCCGACACGTCCGCAGTGCGTGCGGCGGCCTCCGAGAAGGAACGCCGCTCGCTGCTGCAGCGCGGCTACCTGCCGGTGCTCGCCGGCACCCAGCGGCACCCGGTGATCACCACCGTGGCCGCCCTGCTGGTGCTGGCCGGCACCGCCGCCATGGTGCCGCTGCTGCAGACCAACCTGCTCGGCGACAGCGGACAGAACAGCTTCAGCCTGCGCCAGCAGATGCCGGCCGGGACCAGCCTGGAGACCACCGACGAGGCGGCCGCCCCGGTCGAGGAGCTGCTGGCCGGGATGGACGGGATCGAGGCGGTCCAGGTCACCATGGGCAACGCCGGCGGCGGCCTGGGGACGTTCCTCTCCGCGGGTGCCTCGGTGGCCCAGTACACCGTCATCACCGAGGAAGGCATTGACCAGGCGGCGCTGCGCGACCGGGTCCGCTCCGCCGTCGAAAAGCTGCCCGGCGAGGCGACGTTCACGCTGGGCACTCAGGGCGGGGGCTTCGGCACCTCCAGCACCGTGGACGTGGAGATCTCCGCGAACGGCCCGGAGGAGCTGAGGGACGCCTCCGACCGGCTGGTGGAGCTGCTGCGGGAGGTGCCGGGGGCCGCAGAGGTGTCCAGCAACCTCTCGGCGGCCGAGCCGGTGGTCCAGGTGTCCGTGGACCGGGCCAAGGCCGTGGCCGCCGGGCTGAACGAGGAGCAGGTCGCGGGCCTGCTGGCGTCTTCAATCAGCCCGCTGCCCGGCGGCACCGTGCGGATCGGCACCACCGACTTCCCGGTGCTGATCGGGGAAGGCAGCGACTTCTCCAGCGTCGAGGAACTGCGCGGCGTCGAGGTGCCCACGGCGGCCGGGCCGGTGCCGCTGACGGACCTGGCCACGGTCGAGGAAACCGACGTGCCGACGTCGATCAGCGCCAGCGGCGGCGAACGCACCGCCGTCGTCTCCGTGACCCCGGAGGGAGAGAACCTGGGTGCCCTCAGCAGCGAGGTGGCGGCCGCACTGGACGGCACCGACCTGCCGGCCGGGGTCACGGCGGAATTGGGCGGCGCGGCCACCCAGCAGGCCGAGTCCTTTGAACAGCTGGGCTGGGCGCTGCTGGCCGCCGTCGCCATTGTCTACGTGATCATGGTGGCCGCGTTCAAGTCCTTGGTGCAGCCGCTGATCCTGCTCGTCTCCATTCCGTTTGCGGCCACGGGGGCCATCGGGCTGCTGGTCATCACGCGGATCCCGTTGGGGCTGCCGTCGCTGATCGGCATGCTGATGCTGGTGGGCATCGTGGTGACGAATGCGATCGTGCTGATCGACCTCATCAACCAGTACCGGCGCCCCCACGACGGCCGGCCCGGCATGAACGTGGCGGACGCGATCACGCACGGCGCACGGCGCCGGCTGCGGCCCATCTTGATGACGGCGCTCGCCACGGTCTTTGCGCTCACGCCGATGGCGCTGGGACTGACCGGTGAGGGCGGTTTCATCTCGCAGCCGCTGGCAGTGGTGGTGATCGGCGGCCTGGTGTCCTCCACCGCGCTGACGCTGGTGCTGGTGCCGGTGCTGTACCGGCTGGTCGAAGGCCGGCGCGAGCGTCGGGCATACCAGCGCAATACACTCGAGGCAGAACTGGTTCCGGCCGGACGCTGATCCGGCTAACCCGGAACCGTGGAGGTGCTGAACATGCCAGAACCGGAAACCATGCCCGCCGGGCCGGGCCGCCTGGACCGGCTCACCGACCGGCTCCCCGCCCCGCTGCGCAAGTATGGCCAGCAGATGGGCGGGTGGCGCCGGGTCCAGCTGGCGTTCAAGACCGCGTTGGCGTGCGCCATCGCCTGGTTCATCGCCCTGCGGCTGCCCGGCGAGGTGGACCAGTACCCCTATTACGCGCCGCTGGGCGCGCTGATCAGCATGTATTCCACCGTCGCCGACTCGGTCAAGACCTCCGCGGAGACGCTGGCCGGGCTGCTGCTGGGCATCGGCCTGGCCATGCTCCTGCTCCTGACGGTCGGCCCGCATTTCGTCACCGTGGGCCTGCTGGTGTTCCTGGGCGTGCTGGTTGCGGGGCTGCCGCGGCTCGGGGCGGGCCGGGAATGGGTTCCCATGGCCGCGCTGTTCGTCCTGCTGGTGGGCGGGTCCAATGCCGGCGACTACTCGCTCGGCTATGCGGTGCAGATGGCGGTGGGGGTGGCCGTCGGCATCGCTGTGAACTTCCTGCTGTTCCCGCCGTTGAATTTCAACGCGGTGGGACGCAGCCTGCAGCAGCTGCAGTCCGACCTCGCCCGGCAGCTGGAGGACATGGCCGAGGCGCTCCGGGAGAACTGGCCGCCGGAACACAAGGATTGGGCGACGAACGGCGAGAGCATCACCCGCTTGGGCAACCAGGTGCGGCAGGCCGTGCAGGCCGCCGACCGCAGCCGCAAGGCCAATCCGCGGCGCAAGTTCCACGACCGGGACCTGGACACCGATTGGCGGAATCTACGCACGCTGGAGCGTGCCGCCTTCCATACCCAGGACATGACCGAGGTGCTCGCCGCCGTGATTTGGGACGAGACACTGCATCTTCCCGACCCCGTGCTGGCACCGATGGCCAACGCCCTGGACGCCACGGCCGAGGCAATCAGGAGCATGACCGCCGAGGACCTGCCGGACAAGCTGGAGGCCGCGCGCGATGCACAGCACCGCCTCACCGGAGTCGTCGCGGGCTCGGTGTCCGCGGAGTCCCCCGCCACGGCGGCAGGATCCGTGGCTGTCAGCCTGGAACGCATACTGGCCGCGCTTGGCCGGCACGTGAAGGACCGCTCCGGCGGCCAGGCCCCGTAGCGGCGCGGGTACCTCCCCTCTCAAGCCGGAGGGTGCCGGCCCGCCGAGACGCCCCCAGCGGCGCGGGTACTTCCCCTCTCTCTACCCCGAGTGTATCGGCCTGCCCGGCCGGCCAATCCCATTCGATGAAACGTTGAACCGGCAGCAAGGGGTTCCTCTTGCCGGGAAATTCGAGTTTTATGTACCTACTCGTGTCGAGCAGCTGGCACTAAGATCCTCCGGACCGGGAGAATGATGTGTCGGATCTGGGCGAGAGCCTCCCCTCCGTGCCTGGCCGCGTTGCCGCTGTTCCCTTTGTCGGCGCATTTGAGAGTACGTACCTGCCGGTACACCGCCGGGACGTGGCGGAGCTGACCGGAAGCTGCGCCCACTGGGGCCGCCACCTGGACCACATGCGCGCAGCAGGCGTAGGCAGCGTGCGGTTTCCGATTCGCTGGCACCGCGTGGAAACAGAGCCAGGCGAGTTCGATTGGTCCGAGACCGACCGGCAGCTCCAGTTCCTGCGGGTCCGCGGCATGGAGCCAATCGTCGACCTGGTGCACCACACGAGCTACCCGCAGTGGCTCGACGACGGTTTCAGGGACCGGAGGTTTGCGCCCGCTTTCCTGCGGTATGCAGAGGCCGTGGCCCGGCGCTATCCCTGGCTGACGTCCTACACGCTGTTCAATGAGCCCTTCGCCACCCTTTTCCTCTGCGGCCATGAGGCCTTGTGGCCGCCCTACGACAGGGGAATCGACGGTTTTGTGCGCCTCGTTCGCAACGTCCTGCCGGCCATCGCGGAGGCGGCCAGGTGCTGGTCGGAGCTGCTGCCCGAAGCCCGCCACGTCTGGGTGGATACCTGCGAACACCATGACGGAACTGCGGGTGGCCCGGCGGAGTACGCGGCTCTCGCCAACGACCGGCGCCACGTGTTGCTGGATCTGGTGCTCGGACACGATCTGACCGAGGGCCGCCCCTTCCTGAGGGAGATCGTCAAGCACGGCGGCGAAGACTTGCTTCACCTGGACCCCGTTCGGGTGGACGTTCTCGGCCTCGACTATTATTGCCACTCCGAATGGTGGTATGAGGAGTCCCGCGCCCATGCGCCATCGCCCCACCCGCTGGGTTTTGCGGCCGTGGCCGAGCACTACGGCTCCCGCTACGGGCTGCCGATGCTCCTGAGCGAGACCAACATCCGGGGAACGGCCTCCGACCGCGCGTCCTGGTTGCGATACACCCTTGAACAGTACGAACTGGCTCTCTCCCGCGGGATCCGGCTCGAGGGGTACTGCTGGTTTCCCTTCGTGGACTCCTGCGACTGGGACTCCATGCTCGCCCGCGCCGCCCGCCGCCCGGACCCGGTCGGCGTCGTGGGCGCCGCCGCGTGGGGAAGCCGGACGGCCACCACCTGCTTCACGGACGCCTGGATGGCTGCGGCATCCGGAACCCCCAGCCGCGACCTGCCCGCGTACCGATTTCAACCGCCGTGCGACAGCCAGCTCCGGGGGCTGCTGCCCCAGATGAGCCACTGGCCCTGGCGCGATCCTCCCGAAGAGGAGATCGTCCCGCCCGCCCGCAACGCCGACGAAGAGGAACACAGGATGAACCCCTTGGAAGACCCTGACTTGGTCGTGCTGTCCCACCTGAGGTGGACCTGGGTCTGGCAGCGCCCGCAACATCTTGTCTCCCGGTTTGCCGCCGCCCGCACCCGGACCGGTGCCCGCACATGGTTTCTGGAGGAACCACTGCCGGCCAAGGTCGAACAACCGGTCCTGCGGCACCAAGACGTGGACGGCATCACCAGGGTATGGCTTGAAATTCCCTCGGTTGACGGGCAATTGGCCGCCCCGGGATTCGACGCACCCGGCGCGGAAGAATACGGCGCATTGTTCCGCCACTTGCTGGCGACCCACGCACGGCCGGCCTCGCCCGACGTCTTGATCTATACGCCGATGGCGCTGGAGATAGCGCGCGCGCTCGAGCCCGGGGCCCTCTGCTATGACGTCATGGATGATTTGGCGTCGTTTCGCCATGCCCCCAAAGCCATGCAGACCCGGCAACGCCAGGCGCTGGCGGAATCCGATGTGGTCTTTGCGGGAGGCGCCTCCTTGCACCGCAGCGTCAGCCGCTACGTGGGCGATTCCTGCCATCTCTTTCCCAGCGGTGTGGACGCCGCGCACTATGAAACCTCCCGGCTGCTCCGCGAGGAGCGGGCGCCCGGCCTCCGGAAGGTGGCGGGCTACGTGGGCGTCATCGACGAGCGGCTCGATCTTGGCCTGCTGGAGGAGCTCGCCGCGATGCTTCCCGACTGGTTGTTTCGGATCGTGGGACCGGTCGCCAAGATCGATCCGGCCACGCTGCCGCAGGCTCCAAACATCGAGTACACCGGAATGGCGGAATACGCCGAGTTGCCCGCCGTCATGGCCGAATTCGACGTTGCCTTGATGCCCTTCGCCATGAACGAGGCGACACGGTCGATCAGCCCGACGAAGACCCTCGAGTATCTGGCCGCCGGCCTTCCCGTGGTGTCGACGCCCGTTCCGGATGTGGTCGCCGGGTACCGGGGGCTCGTCCACATCCAGGAGGACGCCGCAGGCTTCGCCGATGCCATCCAGACCGCGCCGGGTGATTCCCCGGCCGAACGGGACCGGCGAATGCGGCCCTTGCAGAGACTCCTCGGCTGGGATGCGATTGCCGGACAAATGCACCGTTTGATCTCTCAGGGAGCCGCGGCAGGAGAACTGGCGGAAGAAGAAACGGCATGAGCTCGCGGGCCGAGCGCCAACGCTCCGACGTGGAGGATTTGGAACGCGCCCACGAACGCGGAGTCGGCGCGGCAATAGCCGGCCTGCAGGACGCCGCGCTGGGCAGGAGACGCCTGACCGGCCCTGCCGTTCCGGCGCTCGCCGAGGCAGCCGTTAGTTCGGCCACGCCGTACCTTCGGGCACCGTTGCTGGCGAGGATTTCCGCCGGCCTCATGCTTCATCCGCCGGCCGGCGACGAACAGGGAGAATGCGCAACCTGCGGCACCCCGGCCCCGTGCCTGACCGCCGAGGCGCTGAAATGGTAGCGGCCGGAGACCACGGTCCCGACCTCATTGTCGTCGGCGCAGGCCTCTTCGGACTGACCGTTGCCGAAACCGCCGCACGTGAGTACGGGGCCCGCGTGCTGATACTTGAACGCCGTTCCCACCCGGGCGGCAACGCCTGGTCCGAGGAGGAACCGGAGACCGGGATCGAAGTCCACCGGTACGGGGCGCACCTGTTCCACACGTCGAATGAACGGGTCTGGAACTACGTCAACCGGTTCACTTCGTTCACCGGCTACCAGCACCGCGTGTTTACGGTCTTTAAGGGCAATGTGTATCCGATGCCCATCAACCTGGGCACGATCTGCGCCTATTTCGGCCGCCACCTCTCGCCGGACCAGGCCAAAGAGTTGATCCGCCACCAGGCGCAGGAAGTACCGGCCTCGGCGGCCGGCAACCTGGAAGAGAAGGCCGTCTCGTTGATCGGCCGACCGCTGTACGAGGCCCTGGTGCGCGGCTACACGGCCAAGCAATGGCAGACCGACCCGCGGGAACTGAGCCCCGACATCATCACGCGGCTGCCCGTGCGCTACACCTTCGACAACCGCTACTTCACCGACACCTACGAGGGCCTGCCGACGGAGGGCTACGGCACCTTCCTTGGCGGCTTTCTCCGGTCGCCCTTGATCGACCTGCAACTGAACACCGATTTTTTCCACGTCCGTCCGCACCTCCCGCCCGACGTGCCCGTCGTGTACACGGGGCCGCTGGACCGCTACTTCGGATACTCGGCCGGGGCCTTGTCCTGGCGCACCCTGGACTTCGAGCAGGAAGTCCTGCCGATCGCGGATTTTCAGGGCACGCCCGTGATGAATTACGCCGACGAAGACGTCCCGTGGACCCGCATCCACGAATTCCGCCATTTCCATCCCGAACGGCAGTACCCCGATGACCGCACCGTGATCGTCCGCGAATACTCCCGGACGGCGGGCGCGAACGACGAACCGTACTACCCGATCAACACCAGCCAGGACCGGGACAAGCTCAGGACGTACCGTCGCCTCGCGGGGCAGGAACCGAACGTGTTCTTCGGGGGCCGCCTCGGCACCTACAAGTACCTGGACATGCACATGGCCATAGCGTCGGCGCTGGGTTTGGTCGACAACTCGATCGGCCCCCTGCTCGGTCGCTCGTCGGCCTAACCCGGGCCCCGCTCCTTGCCGCATCAAGCCGGCGGTGCGCATGCCGGGAAAGCCATTCCGGGACCACCCGCGGCACGGTGACCGGTCCGACAACCTGTCCCGGAATTTTTCCGCGTGCCTGCCGTTAACCACAGTGAATGCAAATGCATGTAAACTGATGCGTAGCAAGCACCACGAAAGGTACATCATGGAACTCGGCGTATTCAGCGTCAGCGACGTCACCCTGGACCCGACCACCAACCGCATGCCCACCGAGCGCGAGCGGATCAAGGCGTCGGTCGCCATTGCCAAGAAGGTCGAAGACATCGGCATGGATGTCTACGCCATCGGCGAGCACCACAACCCGCCGTTCTTCTCCAGCTCCCCCACCACGCTGCTGGCCTACATCGCCGCGCAGACCGAGCGGATCACACTGTCCACCGCCACCACGCTGATCACCACCAACGATCCCGTGAAGATCGCCGAGGACTTCGCCATGCTCCAGCATCTGGCCGACGGCCGCGTGGATCTGGTGCTGGGCCGCGGCAACACCGCCCCGGTCTATCCCTGGTTCGGCAAGAACATCCAGGACTCGCTGGAGCTGACGGTAGAAAACTACGCCCTGCTGCGCAAGCTCTGGGACGAAGAGGTCGTCAACTGGCAGGGCAAGCACCGCACCCCGCTGCACAACTACACCTCCACGCCCCAACCCCTGGACGGCGTTGCGCCCTTCGTCTGGCACGGCTCGATCCGCACGCCCCAGATCGCGGAGCTGGCGGCCTACTACGGCGACGGCTTCTTCGCCAACAACATCTTCTGGCCGAAGGAGCACTACATGCAGCTCATCGGCCTGTACCGCGAGCGCTACGAGCACTACGGCCACGGCACCGCCGACCAGGCCATCGTGGGCCTGGGCGGACAGTTCTTCATGCGCAAGAACTCGCAGGACGCGGTCAACGAATTCCGCCCCTACTTCGACAACGCACCCGTCTACGGCCACGGACCGTCGCTGGAGGACTTCACCGCGCAGACCCCGCTCACCGTCGGCAGCCCGGAGCAGGTGATCGAGAAGACCCTGGCCTTCGCCGACTACTTCGGCGACTACCAGCGCCAGTTGTTCTTGATCGACCACGCAGGACTGCCCCTGAAGACCGTGCTGGAACAGCTGGACCTGTTCGGCGAAGAGGTGCTCCCGGTGCTGAAGAAGGAGTTTGCCGCCCGCAAGCCGGCGCATGTTCCGGAAGCCCCGACCCACGCCAGCCGCAAGGCCGCCCGCGACGCCAAGGAAGCGCCCGCCGAGTCGGTGTCCCATGGCTGATTCATCCGGTCCTGAGATCAGGACGACGGCGGCTGCTTGGGAATCGCTGTTCCGCACCCAGGTGGCGGTAATGCGCCGGATGCAGCAGCTGCCCGAGTTCAGGAAACTCGCCATGCGCGAGTACGACGTCCTGTTCAACCTGAGCCGGTGCCCGGGCGGCTGGAGCCGGCTGAACGAGCTGAACGAGGCACTGTTGATCAGCCAGCCGAGCCTCAGCCGGATGGTCGACCGCTTGGAGAAGAAGGGCCTGGTCCTCCGGCGCACGGCCCGCAACGACCAGCGGGGCATCGAGATCTCGCTGACAGACGAGGGCCGCGCGTTGCAGAAGGAGATCGGCCGGCAGCACGTCAAGCACCTGCATTCGATGCTCGCCCCGCTGCTGTCCGAGGAGGAATTCGGACAGCTCCAGGAGCTGACCGACAAGCTGCGGGCCGGCCTGGCGAACGATTGAAGCCGCCCGGCGGGGTGCCGGCGGCTCAGGCGGGCGGATCTTCAGCGACCTGCAGGGTCATGATGACCTGCCGCAGCGTCTTGAAGTGCTTGCCGGAGACGTAGCTCTCCGCCTCCGCGATGAGGCCGTAGGCATCCAGCAGCCCGGTCTCGTCGCCGGGCGCCGGAGTGCCGTGGCGGACGGCCGTGCCGAAGGAGTAGGTGCCGACCGGGTCCGGACCGTTGACGGTGTTTTCCACCAGGCAGGCCTGGAAGCCGTCGCCGGCCGTTTTGTCGGTCAGCCCCATCGACCCGAAGTACCGGTGGCCCAGCAGCGTCCGGTAGACGAACAGCGGCTCGACCGTGTCGTCGGACGGCACGGCGGGCACCTTCGCCGGCTCGCTGACCAGCACGCGCAGTTCGGTGACGGCGCCCTCGCAGGCGGCCTTGGGCAGCTTGAGCCGGGTGTGCAGTTCGGCGGCCAGCTTGCCGGAAGAGTCCCGGATGTCCAGGTGCAGCCCGTCGTCCGAGGGCTGGGTGGGCTTGACCTGCCGCTGCACCACCCACTCGCCCGGAACCTCGAAACTGATCACTCGGTCCGGATCGGTGTAGACCTTCCAGCCGTCGATCGTCGCTTTCCGCACGGGCTCCTTGCCGGGCGGCGCCGCGGGTTGTCCGGCTGCGTCCCCGCCGGCCGCACCCGACGGCGACGCACTCGCTCCGGCCGACGCGCCGCCGTCGTCGGGCAGCAGGCCGCAGCCGGACACGAGCGCCACGCACAGCGCCGCGGCGGCACCCCGGCCCGGAATCCTTCGCCTGATCATGCTGCGCTCCCCTCCGGTCCGTGAGGACTCCACCGTACCCAGCGGGAGGACCGGTCCGGTATAGGACCGCGCCGTGTCCCGGGGCGTCGTCGGGAACCTCAGCGCCGCAGCGCCTGGACCTCTTGGACGGCGGCGACGACGGAGCGGGCCGCCAGGGCGATCTCGGCTTCCTTCACGCCGGCCGTGAAGGTCAGCCGCACCGCGGTCTGCGCCACGGACGGTTCGATTCCCATGGCCAGCAGCACCGCGGACGGCTCGTCGGAGCCGGCGGCGCAGGCCGACCCGCTGGAGCAGACCACCCCGCGGCGTTCCAGTTCCAGCAGCACCGCCTCGCCGGAGGTTCCCGGGAAGCAGAAGGAGGCGCTGGCGGGCAGCCGTTCGCTGCGATGACCGGTCAACATGGTCCCGGGCAGTTCCCGCAGGACGGTGTCGATCAGGTAGTCGCGGTAGCGCGTGAGCCGGCCGGCGTCGGCCGCCCGCTCGCCCCCGGCCAGCGACAACGCGGTGGCGACGGCGACCGCGCCGGCAACGTTCTCCGTGCCGGACCGCCTGCCGCGCTCCTGCCCGCCGCCGTGCAGCACCGGCTCCAGCGGGACCCGGCCGGAGACATACAGCAGCCCGCAGCCCTTGGGCGCGCCCAGCTTGTGGCCGGACACGCTGAGCGCGTCCGCCCCGAGCTCTGCGACGTCCAGGTCCAGCCAGCCGGCCGCCTGCACGGCATCCGTGTGGAACGGGACCCCGGCGGCCCGGCAGAGCCTGCCGATGCGCCCGACCGGCTGGATGGTGCCCACCTCGTTGTTCGCGTACATCACCGTGCACAGCGTGGTGTCGTCGCGCAGCGCGGCCTCCAGTTCGTCCACGCGGACCATGCCCGTGGCATCGACCGGCACCCGGGTGACCTCGAAGTCATGGAACCGGGCCAGGTAGTCGACCGCCTCCAGCACCGAGGGGTGTTCCACGGCGCTGGTGACGACGTGCCTGCCCCGCGGGGAAGCGAGCGCAATGCCCTTGACCGCCAGGTTGTTGGACTCGGTCCCGCCGGACGTGAAGAGGATCTCGCCGGGGCGGCAGCCCAGCACCCCGGCGGCCGTGCCCCGGGCATAATCGAGTGCCCGCAGCGCCGCCTCTCCCACGGTGTGGTGGCTCGAGGGATTGCCGAAGTCCTGCGTCAGTGCCGGCCACATGGCCTCCAGCACCTCGCGGCGCACCGGGGCGGTCGCCGCAGCGTCCAGATAAATCACGACGACGACGCCCCTTCGGCCGCCTGCCCCGCGGCAATGCGGATGTCCAGGCCCAGGTCCAGCGACCGCACGCTGTGAGTGAGCGCGCCGGACGAGATGACGTCAACCCCGGTCCGGGCAATCCGGCCGACGGTCTCCAACCGCACGTTGCCGCTGGCCTCGACGATCGCACGTCCGGCCACCCGGGCAACGCCGGCGCGGAGTTCGTCCACGCTGAAGTTGTCCAGCATGATGGTGTCCACGCCCGCGGCCAGCACCGGCTCGATCTGCTCGGCCCTGTCCACCTCCACCTCGAAGTGGACGGTGTGCGGGAGCCTGGCCTTCGCCTCCAGCAGCGCCTCGGTCAGGTCCCGGCTGCCATCGGCGGTGAGCACGGCCAGGTGGTTGTCCTTGGCCATCACTGCGTCGGAGAGCGAATAGCGGTGGTTGTGTCCGCCGCCGCAGCGCACGGCATAGCGCTCCAGCGCCCGCAGGCCGGGGGTGGTCTTGCGGGTATCCACCACCCGGGCCGCCGTACCGGCCACTTCCCGGACGAAGGCCGCGGTCTGCGTGGCGATGCCGCTCATCCGCTGCAGCAGGTTCAAAGCCACCCGTTCACCCAGCAGGATGGAGCGGGCGTTTCCGGTCAGGACGGCCAGCACCTCGCCGGCCCCGAAGGCGGCGCCGTCGCCGGTTTTCAGCTCCACCCGCACGTCGGGATCCACCTGGCGGAAGACCTCGGCCAGCACCGGACCGCCGGAGAACACGCCGGG
This sequence comes from Arthrobacter sp. Y3223166, assembly GCF_059090935.1. NCBI lineage: Bacteria > Bacillati > Actinomycetota > Actinomycetes > Micrococcales > Micrococcaceae > Arthrobacter > Arthrobacter sp. Y3223166. The sequence goes on from NZ_JBNHGE010000008.1 coordinate 106,571, forward strand.
CTCGCGGGCCGCCAGCTCCGCCGTGGCGGTGGCGTCGGCCGGAATCAGCGTAGCCGAGGTGACGTCGCCCCACGGCGCGTCCTCGGCGAGCGCCCCGGCGACGATTCGCTCCATGGCGGTCCGGTCGATCGGCTGGATATGGTTCATGGCTGCTCCTGCAGGACTGGCTGGGACGTGGGGGAAGACATTGGGGAAAAGGTGGCGGGGGCGGGGACCGCGGCGGCGTTCACATAGGCCAGGTGCCGGCGGTGCGCCGGGGCCCGGGTGTGATCGCTGCGGTAGTGGGCGCCGATGCTGTCGCGCCGCGCGGCGGCGGCCGCAACCACCAGCCGTGCCACCGTCAGCAGTGCGGCGTCCTCGGCCGAGGCGGCGTCGGTGACGGGCACATGCCACCGCGCCAGC
>NZ_JBNHGE010000009.1:0-104030 GCF_059090935.1 Arthrobacter sp. Y3223166
GCCGGCCGGGCCGCGTGACCTAGTCGGCCGCCGCGGCGGCGGGCCGGCCGGTCAGGACCGCACGCAGTTCGTCCTCGGCGGCGATGGTCGTGATGAAGAAGAGCTCGTCGCTGCCTTCCACCACGTCGTCAGGGCTCGGCGTGATCGGCGCGTCGTCGCGCAGGATGGCCACCACCGTGGCATCCTGCGGCCAGGCGATGGAGCCGAGCCGCTGACCGATCAGCGCCGAGTCCGCGGGAACCGTGAACTCGACCATGGACGCGACGCCGCTCTGCAAGGTCAGCAGCCGGACCAGGTCTCCGATCTCCACGGCTTCCTCCACCAGGGCGGTCATCAGGCGCGGGGTGTTCACGGCAACATCCACGCCCCAGGAGTCGTCGAACATCCAGTCGTTCTTGGGGTTGTTCACGCGTCCCACCGTGCGGCCGACGCCAAACTCGCTCTTGGCCAGCAGCGAGACCACCAGGTTGACCTTGTCGTCGCCGGTGGCCGAGACCACCACGTCGGCTTCTTCCAGCCGGGCTTCACGCAGGGTGGTGATCTCGCAGGCGTCGCCGATCAGCCAGCGCGCGCCCTTCAGCCCGCTGCGGCCGATCACCTCGGGCTTCGGATCGATCAGCAGGATGTCGTGGTTGTTCGAGAGCAACTCCCGAGCAATCGACGATCCGACGCTGCCGGCGCCGGCAATGACCACCCTCATTCGGACTCCTCCACGGGGGGCTTGGACAGGATCCTGTCGATTTCGAAGGTCGAATCCACCGCCATCATGGCGTGGACGATGTCGCCCTTTTGGTAGCGGGTGCCGCGGGCGGGCAGGATTCCCTCGCCGAAACGGGTCAGGTAGGCCACCCGGGCGCCGGAGGCGGCTTCGATCTCGGCCAGTTCCCGGCCCACCCAGCCGTCGTCCAGTTGCACCTCACCCAGGATCAGGCGGCCGGAGGCCTCACGGAAGTCGCCCTTGATGCCCTGTTCGGGCAGGATCCGCCGCAGCACCTGATCGGCGCTCCAGCGCACCGCGGCCACCGTGGGGATGCCGAGCCGCTGGTAGATCTCGGCGCGGCCGGGATCGTAGATGCGGGCCACCACATGCGGCACGTGGAAGGTTTCGCGGGCCACCCGGGTGGCGAGGATGTTGGAGTTATCGCCGCTGGAAACGGCAGCGAAGGCGTAGGCGTTCTCGATGTCTGCGTGCCGCAGGGTGTCGCGGTCGAATCCGACGCCGGTGACCTTGCGGCCGGTGAACCCCGAGCGCAGCCGGCGGAATGCCCGGTCGTCCTGGTCGATAATGGCCACGCTGTGCCCCGAATCCTCCAGGGTGTGGGCCAGCGTCACGCCTACGCGCCCGCAGCCCATGATCACAAAGTGCGCCATCCACGTCCTTCCGGCACCCGCTGCAACGCGGGAATCAAATGTACTGCAACCATAACGCTGAACCGGTCCATCGATGCCATGAGCCCGGGGTTCGAAACGGCGCCGGCGCCCGCGCGCCGGTCGGGACCGCCTACCCGGCCGCGGGCTCCTGCAGGGCGGCGAGCACGTGCATGTGCTCCCGGTTGGACGGGTAAAGGTGGCTGTAGGTGGCGTAGAGCTTTTCATACAGCGGGGCCGTCGACGGATCGGGACTCACGGTCGCCGCCGTGCGCGCCCAGTTCGTCCCGGCGGGCACGGCCCCGGTGCCGATGGCGGCGAGCAGTGCGTCCCCGTAGCTGGCGCCGATGGCCTGTTCCGGGACCAGCTGTTCGCGCCCGCTGATGTTGCTGACGATTTCCGTCCAGAGCCTGGCCTTGGTGCCGCCGCCGACGGCCACGACGCGCCGGATCGGTTCGCCCGCGTGCTCGAGGTACTCGAGGATCTGCCGGATGCCGAAGCCGATGCCCTCGTAGGCGGCACGGAACAGATGTCCGCGCCCGTGGCGCAGCGACAGGCCGGTGATCAGCCCGCGGGCGTCCGGGTCGAAGACAGGGGTCCGTTCGCCGGCGAAGTAGGGCAGCAGCAGCAGACCGTCGGATCCCGGCGGCACTGCGGCGGCCTCCGTGACGAGCTGCTCGAACGGGACGTCGCCGAACAGCCGCTGCAACCACGTGGTCAGGCTCCCGGACGTGGACATCCCCGCGGCCAAGGTCAGCGACCCCGGCTCCACGCCGGCCGTGGTCCAGAGCTTGGGTTCGGACCGGAACTCCCCGAGGACCTGGACGAAGAACATCGTGGAGCCGTACATCAGCATGAGGTCGCCCGGCTGCCGCACGCCCGCGCTGAAAGCCTCGGCCCAGGCGTCGACGGTGCCCGCGCAGACCGGCACGCCCTCCGGGAGCCCCGTGGCATCGGCCGCCCGGCGGTGGACCCGGCCGCCGACGTCCGACGGCCACGCCAGCCGGGGCTCCGGCAGGTGGCCGGCGACGGCGCCGTACCGGTCCGGATGCCACCGGTTGCCGCGAAGGTCGTAGAGCGGATCGCACTGGCTGGCGGTGTGGTGGTCCAACACCAGCTCGCCGGTCAGCTTGGCCAGGATGAAGGAGTTCAGGCTGTGCCAGTTCCGGGCGCGGGCGAAGACCTCCGGCTCCCGGTTGCGCAGCCAGCGGAGCTTCGGTCCCACGGCCTGGGAGGACAGGACCTTGCCCGCCTCGCGAAAGATTTCCTCGGCACCGAACTCCTCCGTTAATTCGCGGATTTCGACGACGGCGCGCGCGTCGATTCCGTACAGGATCGCCGGCCGCAACGGGACCAGGTTTTCGTCCGTGACCACCAGGGACGGACCCATCGCGCTGACACACACGCCGGCGACGGCCCCGGCGTCGTTCCGGGACAAGAGCTCCCGGCACAGCCGGACCACTTCCGCCCACGCCCCGCCCTCGGCGTCAAACTCGGCCCAGCCGGGCCGCGGGTAGCTGACCTCGTGCGCGACCGCGGCGCTGTCCAGCACCCCGCCCCCGGCGTCCGCCAGCACGGCCTTGCTGCTGCCCGTGCCGATGTCGATGCCCAGGAACATGTCGCTCCGGCGGCCGGCCACTAGGCGCGGCCGTGCGAGGTGCGGGACTTGCGGGAGACGGCGTCGAGGATCACGGCCAGCAGCAGCACCAGGCCGGTGATCATGTACCGGAACGAGGACTCAAGGTTCAGCAGGGTGAGGCCGCTGGAGATGGACTGGATGACCAGGATGCCCAGGAGGGCCGAGAAGGCCGAGCCGCGGCCGCCGAACAGGCTGGTCCCGCCGATCACCGCGGCGGCGATGGCGTTCAGGTTCACGTCCCCGGTGCCGCTGCTCTGCGCCGAGGCGGCCAGCCGGCCGGCCGCCAGCATGCCGCCGACGGCGGCGAACGTCGAGCACAGGACGAAGATGGACACGTAGACGCGGTTGACGGCGATGCCGGCCCGCCGCGCCGCTTCCCGGTTGCCGCCGACGGCGTAGACGGAGCGGCCCCACTGGGTCCGGGTGAAGGCGTAGTGCATCACCAGCACCAGGGCGGCGAAGAAGACGAACATCCAGCCGACGCCGCGGGCCTGGTTCAGGTACCAGACCGCGAACAGCAGGATCACGGCCAGCAGGATGGTCTGCATCACGACCAGCCGCATCGGGCGCCCGGACAGGCCCGCCTTGACCCGCTGGCGGGAGAGCGTGAGCTGGCTGAGGAAGAAGCCGGCCACGCCGACGACCGCCAGTACGTACGACAGCCAGCCCGGCACGAAGGCCTGCTGGCCGAACCAGACGAGGAAGGAATCGAACGGCAGGTTGATGGTGCCCTCGACCCCGAGCACGAACAGTTGCAGTCCGAGGAAACCGAGCAGGCCGGCCAGCGTAATCACGAAGGACGGGACCCCGAACCTGGTGTAGACCAGCGAATAGACCAGCCCGATCACGGCGCCGGCCGCCATCGCGGTCAGGATCGCCAGCCCGATGGGCCAGTCCTGCTTGATGAAGGTGACTCCGACGATCGCGGCCGACAGGCCGCTGACGGAGCCGACGGACAAATCGATTTCGCCGACCAGCAGGACGCAGACGATGCCCAGCGCGATGACCCCGACGGCGGCGCTTTCCAGCAGCAAGTTGACCAGGTTGGCGCTGGAGAGGAAGAACGGGTTGAGCACCTGGAAGATGGACCAGATGACCAGCAGCCCGACGACGATGGGCAGCACGCCCAGGTCGCCGCCGCGGACCCGGTTGATCCCGACCTTGACGGCGCCCTTGAAGCCCTCGGTCCGGATCAGCCGTTCGTCCTGCAGGTCGGTGGCCACCGGGATGACCGGGGCGGCTGGATTCGTTGTCATGGTACGGTCCCTTCTTCCGGTGCTCCTGCCCCCGACCCCTGCCGGCCCGCGCTTCCGGCGGCCTGGCCGGGCGGGAGCGAGCCTCCGCCCGGTCCGCCCAGCCCGGCCCCCTCGGTCCCGCCGTCCGTTCCTGCCGCGCCGGCCGCCGCTGCCCCGGTCTGGGCGGCGCGCTGGGTCACGACGTTGTCCGTAGCTCCGGTGATGGCGGCGATCAGGTCGTCGGTCGAGACGTCCTTCATCCGGAACGTGCCGTTGTTCTTCCCCAGCCGCAGCACCGCGACACGGTCGGAGACGGCTTTGACGTCCTGCATGCTGTGGCTGATCATGATCACCGCGAGGCCGTTTTCGCGCAGCCGCTCCACCAGGTTCAGCACCTCGGCCGTCTGCGCCACGCCGAGGGCTGCGGTGGGCTCGTCGAGGATGATGAGCTTGGGGCTGCCGAGCAGCGACCGGGCGATGGCGACGGTCTGGCGCTGGCCGCCGGAGAGGGAGGCAACCGCGATGCGGACCGAGGGGATCTTCGCCGAGAGCTGGCGCAGCAGCTTCCACGACTGGACCTCCATCTCCACTTCGTTCAGCCGCCAGGCGCCCAGCTCCCGGCCGAGGAAGAGGTTGTCTACCACGCTGAGGTTGTCGCAGAGGGCGAGGTCCTGGAATACCGTGGCGATGCCCAGCTGAATGGAATCCACCGGCGTGTGGATCGTCACGTCCTGGCCGTCGAAGTTCACGGTACCGGCGTCCTGGGGATGCACGCCCGCGAGGATCTTGACCAGCGTCGACTTCCCGGCGCCGTTGTCGCCGACGAGGGCGACCACTTCGCCGGCGTGGACGTCCAGGTCGATGTCGGTCAAGGCGGCCACGGCACCGAAGTGCTTGCTCACGCCCCGCATGGACAGGACCGGGGCGGTAGCCTCCGGCCGTTCCGCTGACACAGTGGACACTGCTTCCCCTTCCCTTACGACGGCAGTGCCGCGGTGGGCGCGGCACCGCCGTCCGCGGCTGCGCTACTTGATGCCGAGTTCGTCGCAGCCCGCCTTGTACTCGCCGGTGCAGATTTCTTCAGGCTTGTAGATGCCGCCGTCGAAAATCACTTCCTTGACGTTCTCCTTGGTGACCACCGTCGGCACGAACAGCGCTGACGGGGTGTTAAAGAGCGTCGCGTCGGGTTCGGGGGTCTCGCCGTTGAGCAGCTGGACCGCCACCTCTGCCGACTTTTCGGCGACTATCTTGATGGGCTTGGAGATCGTGTTGTACTGGTCGCCCTTGATGATCCGCTGGATCGCGGCGACCTCCGCGTCGTTGCCGGTGACCGGCGGGAAGGGCGAGACACCGGCGGCCTTCAGGGCGGCGATGGAGCCGCCGGCCGTGCCGTCGTTGGCGGCCACGATGCCGGTGATGTCTTCACCGAACTGGGTGATCTGGCCGGCCACCCAGTCCTGGGCCTTCGACGGCTGCCACTCCGGGGTGTCATACGAGGCCAGGATTTTATGCTCGCTGGCCTCGACCGCTTCCGTCGCGCCCTCCTTGATCAGCTGCGCGGCCCGGTCCGTGGGGGAGCCGTTGACCATCAGCACCCCTCCGGTCTCTTCGCCGTCGGCGTCCAGCTTCTTGACCAGGTCCTCGGCGATGAGGCTGCCGATCTTCTTGTTGTCGAAGGAGACGTAGAAGTCCGCCGGCGTGTCCGGGACCGGCCGGTCGTAGGTGACAACCTTGATGCCCTGGCCCTTCGCGGTGTTGACCAGCGAGGCGGCAGCGGTGCTGTCCACCGGGTCCAGGACCAGGACCTCGACGCCCTGGGTGATCATCGCGTTGGCCTGCTGCTGCTGCTTGTTCGCGTCGCCGTCGGCGTTCTGGTACAGCACCTCGCAGCCGCCGCACAGTTCTTCGACCTTGGCCTTGAACAGCGGGCTGTCCTGCTGCTCGTAGCGGGTCGAAGCACGGTCCGGCATCAGGAACGCGATCTTGCCCTCGGCCTGGCCGCCGCCACCGCCTGCTGTCCCGCCGCCGCCGCCTCCGGCACCGCCGCCTTCACCGCCGCCGCCGCCACCGCAAGCAGTCATGCCGGCTGCAAGAACGAGGGCCGTGGTGAGGCCCATGATTCCCCGTGTGTTCTTCTTGTTCATCGGAACTCCTCTTGCTGGGGGCGTGCCGCGTTGCCGTTCGTGCGTTCCGGCGTCCGCGGTCAGAGCCGCTGGGGGTAGATCATCGCCTTGAGCGATTCGGGTTCGGTGGAGGTGTTTTCCAGGGCGGCCGCGGTCTGCGGCAGGGCAAAGCTGTGCGTTACCAGTCCCTCCAGGTTGATCCGGCCTGAGGACACCAGGTCAATGCCCAGCGGCCAGGTGTTGTTGTACCGGTTCACCATCGAGATGGTGATCTCCTTCCAATTGAGCGTGGACAGGGGCAGCGGCACCTCGTCGGCCTTGGCCAGACCGATGACGGCTGCCCGCCCGGCCTCGCGCAACCGGCCGAGCCCGGAGGCGAGGACGCCGCCGGCGCCCGAGCATTCCAGCAGCACGTCAAAGGTTTGCGCCGCGGGCGCGTCGCTCTTCTCCACCGCGAAGCCGTGGTCGCGGGCCACGCCGAGCCGGTACTCGGAGATGTCCGTGACCGTGACGCTTCCCGCGCCGAGGGCCCGCGCCGCCTCGGCGGCAAGCAGGCCCACCGGTCCGGCGCCGGTGATCAGCACGTCGTCGCCGGCCTGGAGGTTCGCCCGCCGGCAGCCCCACAACCCCACGGACAGCGGCTCGAGCAGCGCGCCGTCTTCGTAGCTCATCGAATCCGGGATCGGGAAGTAGCAGCGGGCGTCCATGGCCAGGTACTGCAGCAGTGCGCCGTCGTAGGGCGGGGTGGCCAAAAATTCGAGGTTCGGGCAGAGGTGGTAGCGCCCCGCCCGGCACTCTTCGCAGCTGCGGTCCGGCGTGCCCGGCTCGACGGCCACCCGGTCGCCGACGCGCACGTTGCCGACGCCTTCGCCGACGGCGACCACCTCGCCGGAGACCTCGTGCCCCAGGATGAACGGACCGTCAACGACGAAGGGGCCGATCTTCCCGTAGCGGTAATAGGCGACGTCGGAGCCGCAGACCCCCACGGCTTCCACCCGGATCACGGCCTGGCCCCGGCCCGGCTCGGGCATCGGGCGCTCCTGCATCTCGATGCTGCTCAGGCCGGTCATCACGGCGGCGGCATTGCCCATCCAAGACTCCTTAGCGAGCAGTCACTGGGTCAAACGGCCCCGGACCCCCGAATGTGATACAACGCACATTCATACGCATATGCTAACCCCGGCGGACGTGCCGCCGCTATGAAAGTGCGGGTCGGAGGCCCCTTGGCCCCGTAAATTCCGGCCGGCAGTCTAGACTCTAAGCCGTGAAGATCCGGACCCACTGGCTGCATGTGCCACCGAGGGAAACGTGCTGACATTCCTCGATGCCCTCAAGCGGGTCCTGGTGGGCAAGCCGTTCCGAAGCGAGCGGCTGAAGCAGGATGCGCTGCCGCGGCGCCTGGCGGTTCCGGTCTTCTCAGCGAACGCGCTCTCCTCGGTGGCCTACGCCCCGGACGAGATCCTGCTCACGCTGGCACTGGCGGGCGTCGCGGCGATTGCCCTGTCGCCCTGGGTCGGACTGGCGGTCATGGTGGTGCTGCTGGTCCTGGTGGCTTCCTACCGGCAAAGCATCCACGCGTATCCGTCCGGCGGCGACTATGCGATCGCCACCAGGAACCTGGGCAAGCCGGCGGGCATCACGGTGGGCTCCGCGCTGATGCTGGACTACGTGCTCACCGTCGCGGTGTCCATGTCTTCGGCGGCCCACTACCTCGTGTCCGCCGTTCCGGCGCTCAAGGGCTGGCAGCCCGGAGCGGCCGTCGCCGGCATCGCGATCCTCGCCCTGCTCCATCTGCGCGGGCTGGGACGCGGGCGCCTGACCGTGGCGATCGCCACCTATGTCTTTGTGGGCACCGTGCTGCTGATGTGCCTGGCCGGATTTGTCCTTGACCTCACCGGAAACCTGGGCGAGGCACCCAGCGCGGCGTTCGACGTCGTGCCGGAACCCGGCCTGGAGGCGGGCCTGACCGGGCTGGCCGGCGCACTGCTGGTACTGCGGGCCTTCTCCACGGGCGCCGCCGCACTCACCGGCCTGGAGACACCCGCCAGCAACGTGCCGGCCTTCGAGAAACCGCGCGCCAGGAACGCCGGCTTTGCGCTGCTGATGCTGGGCATCTCCGCAACCGTGATCACCATGGCGGTGATGTACCTGGCCCGGGCCACGGAGGTGCGGGTGGTGCAGGTCCCCGCCGACCAGCTGCGGCTGGACGGCGGGCCGCTGCCGGCGGGCTATTTCCAGTCCCCGGTGCTCAGCCAGCTGGCGGAGACGGTTTTCGGCGGCGGCGCCCCGCTCTTCTACCTGACGGTCGCGGCCACCGCGGCAATCCTGGTGCTGGCCAGCCATTCGGCGTTCAACGCCTTCCCGCAGCTGGCATCGATCCTCGCCACCGACGGCTTCCTGCCCCGCCAGCTGCGGACCCGCGGGGACCGGCTCAGCTACAGCAACGGGGTGCTCGCGCTGGCGGCCGCGGCCGTGGTGCTGGTGCTGATGTTCAACGCGGACGTCACCCGGCTGATCCCGCTCTACGTCATCGGCGTGATCGTTTCCTTCACCTGCAGCCAGCTGGGCATGATCCGGCACTGGTCCCGCGAAATACGGGCCACGCCGCACCGGCCGGTGCGGCGCCGGATGCTGCGCTCGCGGTTCATTAACATGGTCGGCTTCATCCTGACCGTGACCGTGCTGGTGGTGGTACTGGTCAGCAAGTTCGTTTTCGGAGCCTGGCTGGCCGTGCTCGGCATCATCCTGCTCGGGCTGGTCATGCACCGCATCAACCGCCATTACGTCCAGGTCGCCCGCGAGCTCGCGATCGACCCGGACCAGCCGACCACCGCGCTGCCGTCCCGGGTACACGCAGTCATCCTGGTCTCGCACGTACGCAAACCGACGCTCCGGGCGCTTGCCTTCGCCCGGGCCTCGCGGCCGTCCCGGCTCGACGCCGTGGTGGTGGACCTGGACCGGGAACAGACCGAGCAGACCCTGCGCGACTGGGAGAAGCTCAACATCCCGGTTCCGATCACGGTGCTCGCTTCCCCGTACCGCGAGACCACCACGCCGATCATCGACTACATCAAGAGCATCCGCCGGGACTCGCCCCGCGAACTGGTGGTGGTCTACATCCCCGAATACGTGGTGGGACGCTGGTGGGAGCAGCTGGTGCACAACCAGACCGCGCTGCGCATCAAGACCCGCCTGCACTTCGAGCCCGGCGTCATGGTGGCCAGCGTGCCGTGGCAACTGGCCTCCTCCGATTCCGTCCGCCGCTACCAGGAGCTTTCATGACCGACCCCGCACCGCAACTGATCGAGCTGACCGTCGGCGCTCCGGCGCACGGAGGCCACTTCGTCGCGCGGCACGACGGCCGCGTGGTGTTCGTCCGGCACGCTCTGCCCGGGGAGCGGGTCCTGGCACGCGTCACCGAGGGCGGACCGGACGCGGGATTCTGGCGGGCGGACGCCGTCCGGGTGCTGGAAGCATCCCCGGACCGGGTGGAGCATCCCTGGGCGCCCGCGGACGCGTTGGCCGCGGCCGAAGCCGGCCGGCCGGCCGTGGGCGGCGCCGAGTTCGGCCACATCGGGCTGGACGCCCAGCGCCGGCTGAAGGGCCTGATCTTCGCCGAACAGCTGCAACGTCTGGCCAAGCTGGAACGGCAGGTCACCGTGGAAGCCCCCGCGGGGGAGTACGACGACGGGCTCGGCTGGCGCACGCGCGCCGCGTTCGGCGTGGGGTCCGACGGGCGCCTCGCCATGCACGCGCACCGGTCCGACGAGCTGATACCCGTCGAGGCGATGCCGCTGGCCGCGGACGGCGTCAACGACCTGCGGTTGTGGGAGTTGGATCTCTCCGGGCTGGAGCGGGTGGAGGTGGCCGCGCCCGCCGACGGGAGCACGCCGCTGGTGCTGTTGGTGCCGGGCGCGGGGACAACGCCCAAACGGTTGGCGAAGATCGCCGACCGGATCGAACCCGGCGTGTCGGTTGCCGCGTGGGAGCCCGTGCCCGGGCGGCTCACCCGGTTGCGGGGACGCACCTGGGTTTCCGAAACCAACGGACGGCACCAGTACCGCGTGACGGGAGACGGCTTCTGGCAGATTCACCGGCTGGCGCCGGCCACGTTGACTGCCGCCGTCCTGGACGGTGTTGCGCCCCGGGCGGGGGAGAGGGTGGCCGACCTCTATGCGGGTGCCGGACTTTTCACGGCGCCCTTGGCGGATGCCGTCGGGGTGACCGGCAACGTTCTCTCCGTCGAGGGCTCGCCGGCCGCCAGCAAAGACGCCCGCAAGAACCTGCACGGTTTCGGGCAGGTCGAGATCCTCCAGGGCAAGGTCGAGCGGGTGCTGCGCTCGCAGCCCGAAGAGATGGACGCCGTCGTCCTCGACCCGCCCCGCGCGGGCGCCGGAAAAGCCGTGGTGCAGGCGGTGGCCGCCCGAAACCCGCGGGCGGTCGGCTATGTGTCCTGTGACCCGGCGTCCTTCGCCCGGGACCTGGGCTACTTCCTGCAGCTGGGCTGGAACCTCGACTCGCTGCGCGTGTTCGACCTGTACCCGCATACCCACCACATGGAGTCCTTTGCCGTGCTCACCCCGGGGCGCCGCTGAGCGGGAGTGCGCGAATCCCGGCTGTGAGGCAGGCCACGGGCGCCGCTCCGGTTCCTGCCAACCGGCTACCCGATAGGATGGGGGCAGCGGTTCCGGACGAAGCATATTGTCTCTGGCTTGTAAATTCTGCGGGCTGCGGCGCGTCAAAAAGGCCAGAGGCCGAGCCCACAGCTGTCCCTTCACACTTAGGGATGCCTAACTAGCGGGTGGTTGCCGCCCGGACAAAGATAAAGTGTGGCGAGAGGAGTCCTGTCATGAGTAATGTGGACAGCTTCGGTTCCAAAGGCGTCTTGAACGTCGCCGGGACCGAGTACGAAATATTCCGGCTGAGTGCCGTTGAAGGTGCCGAGAGCCTTCCGTTCAGCCTCAAGGTCCTGCTGGAGAACCTGCTTCGCACCGAAGATGGTGCGAACATCACGGCGGACCACGTCCGCGCCCTGGCCGGCTGGAACCCCGACGCGCAGCCGGACACAGAGATCCAGTTCACCCCCGCCCGCGTCATCATGCAGGACTTCACCGGTGTTCCGTGTGTCGTCGACCTGGCCACCATGCGCGAGGCCGTCAAGGAGCTCGGCGGCGACCCGAAGCGCGTGAACCCGCTGGCCCCGGCCGAACTGGTGATCGACCACTCGGTCCAGATCGATGTCTTCGGCAACGCCGGCGCGCTCGAGCGCAACATGGAGATCGAGTACCAGCGCAACGGCGAACGCTACCAGTTCCTGCGCTGGGGACAGACCGCCTTCGAAGACTTCAAGGTGGTCCCCCCGGGAACCGGCATCGTGCACCAGGTCAACATCGAATACCTGGCCCGCACCGTGATGACCCGCGAGGTCGACGGCAAGCTGCGCGCCTACCCGGACACCCTGGTCGGCACCGACTCGCACACCACCATGGTCAACGGCCTGGGCGTGCTCGGCTGGGGCGTCGGCGGCATCGAGGCCGAGGCCGCCATGCTCGGCCAGCCCGTCTCCATGCTGATTCCGCGCGTTGTCGGCTTCAAGCTCACCGGCTCCATCCCCGCCGGCGCCACCGCCACCGACGTCGTGCTGACCATCACCGAGATGCTGCGCAAGCACGGCGTGGTGGGCAAGTTCGTGGAGTTCTACGGCGAAGGCGTGGCAGCGGTGCCGCTGGCCAACCGCGCCACCATCGGCAACATGAGCCCGGAGTTCGGCTCGACCGCCGCCATGTTCCCGATCGACGACGTCACCCTGGACTACCTGCGCCTGACCGGCCGCTCCGAGGAGAACATCGCCCTGGTCGAGGCGTACACCAAGGAACAAGGCCTCTGGCACGATCCGTCGCACGAACTGAAGTTCTCCGAATACCTTGAGCTGGACCTGTCCACCGTTGTTCCGTCCATCGCCGGCCCCAAGCGGCCGCAGGACCGCATCGCCCTGACGTCCGCCAAGAACCAGTTCCGCAAGGACCTGCAGAGCTACGTCGGCACCGGCAACGAGGACGCCCTGGACGAGGCCCTGGAAGAGTCCTTCCCGGCGTCGGACGCCCCGGCCATGACCTCCACGGTCCGTCACGCTGCCGCTGCGCAGGCCGGCGGCGTGAAGTCCGGCACCGCGCAGGCCGACGACCGTCCCTCCGGCGGTTCGGCCGCCCAGGGACGCCACGTCGCCCTGCCCGGCGACGGCCGCGCCTCCAAGCGCGTCCACGTCACCATGGAAGACGGGCGCGAGTTCGAACTGGACCACGGCGCGGTGTCCATCGCCTCGATCACCTCCTGCACCAACACGTCGAACCCGTCGGTCATGCTGGCCGCGGCCGTGCTGGCCCGCAACGCGGTGGAGAAGGGCCTGGCGTCCAAGCCGTGGGTCAAGACCTCCATCGCCCCGGGCTCCAAGGTCGTCACCGATTACTACGAAGAGTCCGGCCTGATCCCGTACCTGGAGAAGCTCGGCTTCTTCGTGGTCGGTTATGGCTGCGCCACCTGCATCGGAAACTCCGGCCCGCTGGAGCCCGAAATCTCGCAGGCGGTCCAGGACAACGACCTGTCGATCACGTCGGTGCTGTCGGGTAACCGCAACTTCGAAGGCCGCATCAACCCGGACGTCAAGATGAACTACCTGGCGTCCCCGCCGCTGGTCGTCGCCTACGCCCTGGCCGGCACCATGGACTTCGACTTCGAGAAGCAGCCGCTGGGCCAGGACCCGGAGGGCAACGACGTGTTCCTGAAGGACATCTGGCCGAACCCGGTCGAGGTCCAGCAGGTGATCGACTCCTCGATCAACAAGGAGATGTTCGCCAAGGGCTACGAGGGCGTGTTCGAGGGCGACGACCGTTGGAAGGCGCTCGAGACCCCGGCAGGCGATACCTTCGCCTGGGATCCGAACTCCACGTACGTGCGGAAGCCACCGTACTTCGAAGGCATGAGCGCCACGCCGGAGCCGGTGCAGGACATCAGCGGCGCGCGGGTGCTCGCCAAGCTGGGCGACTCGGTCACCACCGACCACATCTCCCCGGCCGGTTCGTTCAAGTCCGACAGCCCCGCCGGCCGTTACCTGCTGGAAAACGGCGTGGAGCGCAAGGACTTCAACTCCTACGGTTCCCGCCGCGGCAACCATGAGGTGATGATCCGCGGCACCTTCGCCAACATCCGGCTGCGCAACCAGCTGCTGGACAACGTGGAGGGCGGCTTCACCCGCGACTTCACTCAGCCCGGCGGTCCGCAGGCCTACATCTACGACGCCGCCATGAACTACCAGGCCGCCGGCACCCCGCTGGTGGTGCTGGCCGGCAAGGAGTACGGCTCCGGCTCGTCCCGCGACTGGGCCGCCAAGGGCACCGCGCTGCTGGGTGTCAAGGCCGTCATCGCCGAAAGCTTCGAGCGGATCCACCGTTCGAACCTGATCGGCATGGGTGTGCTGCCGCTGCAGTTCCCGGCTGGCGAGTCCGCTGCGTCGCTGGGCCTGTCCGGCACAGAGACCTTCTCCATCGAGGGCGTGACCGCGCTGAACGAGGGCACCACCCCGAAGACGCTGAAGGTCACCGCCACCGGCGAGGACGGCGGCACCAAGAGCTTCGACGCGGTGGTGCGGATCGACACCCCGGGTGAAGCCGACTACTACCGCAACGGCGGCATCCTGCAGTACGTGCTGCGCCAGATCTCGGCGAACTAGCCCCCGGTCCGGCACACACCGCACAGCGGCCCAACGCAGGGCGGGCGTCCGATGGACGTCCGCCCTGCGGCGTCTGGCCAGGGCACCAGCGTGCTGTAGGGCTCGGTCCCCGGCCCCGCGTCGGCCGCGTTGTGTGCACCCTCGCACCAGGGGAACGCAGAGTGGCGGAGGGATGGCGGTAGGATTAATCGACGCTTTGTGAAGGAAAGGACCTGCTCTGTGGGATTGCTCGAGACCATCCGCGAGCCGCGCGACCTGCGCCGGATCGACATGGTCCAGTTGCAGGACCTGGCCCGGGAAATCCGCCAGTTCCTGATCACGAACGTCGCACAGACCGGCGGACATCTCGGCCCGAACCTTGGAGTCGTCGAGCTGACCCTCGGCATCCACCGCGTGTTCGACTCCCCGCACGACAGCATCGTCTTTGACACCGGCCACCAGTCCTACGTGCACAAACTGGTCACCGGGCGGCAGGACTTCGGCACGCTGCGGCAGCAGGGCGGGCTGGCCGGCTATCCGGACCGCGCCGAATCGGTGCACGACATCGTCGAAAGCTCGCACGCGTCGTCGTCGTTGTCCTGGGCCGACGGCATCTCCCGCGCCCGCCGGCTGACCGGCGAAGGCGACCGCTACGTCGTCGCGGTGGTGGGCGACGGCGCCCTCACCGGCGGCATGGCATGGGAAGCCGTGAACAACATCGCCGCGGACCGAGCACGGCGCGTGGTGATCGTGGTCAACGACAACGGGCGCTCCTACGCCCCGACGATCGGCGGGCTGGCCGACCAGCTGGCCGCGCTGCGCCGGACCACCATCGACAAGGTCCGCACCCACCAGGCCTACGAAGGCACCCTGGACTGGTGGAAAAGGAAGCTGCAGTCGGGCGGGTCGCTGGGCCAGTTCGCCTACCGGAGCCTGCACGCGACCAAGAAGGGCATCAAGGACTGGTGGGCGCCGCAGGGCCTGTTCGAGGACCTGGGCATGAAGTACATCGGCCCGATCGACGGGCACGACCTGGAGGCCGTCGAGGCCGCGCTGACGCAGGCCAAGAACTACCGGGGCCCGGTCATTGTCCACACCATGACCGAAAAGGGCCGCGGCTACGCGCCCGCCCGCGCCCACGAGGCGGACCAGTTCCACGCCGTGGGCGTCATCGACCCGGAGACCGGCGAACCCGTAGAGTCCGGCGGCCGGCAGTCCTGGACCTCCGTGTTCGCCGACGAGATCGCCGAGATCGCCGACGAGCGCCAGGACATCGTCGGCATCACCGGCGCCATGCTGATCCCGGTGGGCCTGCAAAAATTCGCCAGCAGGCATCCGGACCGTGTCTTCGACGTCGGCATTGCGGAGCAGCACGCGCTGGCCAGCGCCGCCGGCATGGCCTACGGCGGACTCCACCCGGTGGTGGCCCTCTACGCAACGTTCCTGAACCGCGCGTTCGACCAGCTCCTGATGGACGTCGCGCTGCACAAGGCCGGCGTCACCGTTGTACTCGACCGGGCGGGGGTGACCGGCCCGGACGGGCCCAGCCACCACGGCATGTGGGACATGTCGCTGCTGCAGATCGTGCCGGGGCTGCACCTGGCCGCCCCCCGCGACGCCACCCGGTTGAAGGAAGAGCTGCGCGAGGCGGTGTCCGTCGACGATGCCCCCACCGTGGTCCGTTTCTCCAAGGGCTCGGTGGGGCCAGAGGTCGAGGCCCTGGAACGGCTTAAGGACGGCGTCGACGTGCTGGCGCGCCGGCCGTACGGCTCCACCGAAAACGACGTGCTGATCGTCAGCATCGGCGCCATGAGCGAACTGGCGCTGGATGTCTCGAACCGGCTCGGCGCCCAGGGCATCAGCTCCACCGTTGTCGACCCGCGCTGGGTGCTGCCGGTGCCCCGCTCGATCATCGGCCTTGCGGCCCGGCACCGGATCGTCGTCGTGATCGAAGACGGCGTGCGCGCCGGCGGCGTCGGATCCCGGATCCGCCAGGAGATGCGTGCCGCCGGTGTGGACACGGCGCTGAACGAGGTCGGCCTCCCGGTCGAGTTCCTGGTCCACGGCACCCGCGCCGAGGTTCTGGAGCGCGTGGGCCTCACCGCGCAGCAGGTGGCCCAGGACACCGTCGCGCAGGTGCTGGGCACCAAGGTCCCGTTCGCGCGCCCGCTGCCCGGCCAGGAACTGCCGACCGGCCAGATTCCCAAGATCCAGTGACCGGCCGCATTCCCGCCGAGGCCCGGCCCGGCGAGATGGTGGTGTTCCGCAACTGGAAGTACGACGGCGCTGCCCACTGGCTGGTGCCCGGCACCTACCTCGGCTCCGACGGTTTCGGCGACTGGATCTTCCAGCCGGCCGGCTCGCTGGTCGCCCGGCCCGGCATCGCCTTCTTCGCGGCCTCCGACGCGGTGCAGTTACTGCCACGGGAAGGCGACTACGTGGCGACGTTCTACGACGACACCTACCCGGGCGACTTTCGCATCTACATCGACCTGGCCACCGGCATCCGGGTGGACCCGCTGCTTCCGGCCGGCTGGGAAGTCCAGCTCACGGACATGGACCTGGACGTGGTCCGCTCCGTCAGCGGCGGCGTGTACATCGACGACGAGGACGAATTCGCCGAACACCGGGTCACCATGGACTATCCGCCGGCGCTGGCCGAACGGATCCAGGCCAGCTGCCTGGCGCTCTACGGGCAGGTGGCTGCAGAGGCCGCGCCGTTCGACGGAACGGCCCTGACATGGTTGAACAAAGGACGGACATGAGTTTCCTTCGGGTGTACAAGAAGAACGACGACGGCGGGCTGGTGTTCCGCGAGGCGTGGTTCGATGAAGACTACGGCCAGTTCGTGGTCAACCACGGAACGGTGGGCCACCAGAGCACCACGCAGGAGAGCCGGGACGTCGATGCCGAGGCCGCCGAGTCGCTGATGGACGCGTTCGCCGCCCAGTGCGCCGAAGACGGCTACGCGGAGCTCGCGCCGGGGGAGCAGCACTGGGTGATTGCCCAGTATGCGTTGAAGACGGCGGGCGGCAGCGACCGGGACCGTTACCTCGAGGACAAGGCCAAACGCACCATCACCGAGTACTTCGCCTGGCGCGGGCTCGGGACCGTGGAGAAGACCGAATTCGTCCCGCACAAGCTCAACATCTATGTCCTGGCGCCGGATGCGGCCAGGGCGGTGGCCGGCCTGAAGGTCTGCCTCCGCGAAGCCAAACTGGACTTCACCAAGCTGAGCATCGGCGTCGCGCCGCACGGGGACCTCGCCGCGGTTAAACAAAAGCATCCGCTGCCGGCCAAGACGGCGTTCAGCCTGTAGGGCCGGCAACCTGGTCCGCCCGGCCGCCGACGGGGACGGCGCTAGGCGCCCTCGGGCACGTCCAGGCCCGCGGCGCGCGCCGCCTCCCGGTAGGCGGCCGCCAGCGTAGCCACGCTGTGGTGCGCGTTGAGGCCGCTGGGATTCGGCACCACCCAGACCTCGGCGCCGCCTAGCGTTTCCGGTTGCCGGCCCAGCTGCGCCTTCGGCCGCTCAAAACCCACCCGGTAGGCGGTCACTCCCGCGACCGCCACCACCCGGGCCCCCAGGGTCTCGACCCGGGCCGCCAGGCGCCGGGCCCCGGTGCGCAGTTCCTCGGCACCCAGCTCGTCCGCCCTGGCGGTAGCCCGCGGGACAATGTTGGTGATGCCCACGCCGCGGTCGATCAGGTGGTTGCGGTCGGCAGCCGCCATGCCTTTCCCGGCGTAGATCTGATGGTCGGTGATGCCGGCCGCCGCCAGGGCCGGATAGAACCGGTTGCCGGGCCGGGCGAAGTGGGAGCCGGTGGCAGCCGACCAGAGGCCGGGATTGATGCCGACGAACAGCAGGCGCAGGCCCGGGCCCAGCAGATCGGGGACCAGCGCGTCCCGGTAGGCGAGCAGTTCAGCACGGGTAAAGGGCACAAAACCACTCTTTCACACGGCGTGCCGTCCCGGCCGCGAAACCGGCCGTATGCTCAGCCTCACGGCCCCAGCTCCGGACAGACGAAGGCACGGCGCCCAAGAAGGTGCGCCGTGCCCGTGCAGCGGCCCGCCGAGGCGGGCCGGCGAATCAGTCCGTGCCGGCGTCGAACGCTGCGCGGTCCAGCGCCTCGTCGGCCGCGCGGTCGGCCGGGTCGAGCTGGGCGGTGTCGGCGATTTCGCTCGCGCCGCCGGCTTCCAGCGCGCCCACGAGCTCGGCGGTGGGACCGCCCACCAGCCCCTGTGCCGCGTACTGCTCCAGGCGGGCGCGGGAGTCGGCGATGTCCAGGTTGCGCATGGTCAGCTGGCCGATGCGGTCCAGCGGACCGAAGGCAGCATCGCCCACGCGCTCCATGGACAACTTGTCCGGGTGGTAGCTGAGCGACGGGCCGGTGGTGTCCAAGATGGTGTAGTCCTCGCCGCGGCGCAGCCGCAGGGTGACCTCGCCGGTGACCGCCGAGCCCACCCACTTCTGCAGCGATTCGCGCAGCATGAGCGCCTGCGGGTCCAGCCAGCGGCCTTCGTACATCAGGCGGCCCAGGCGGCGGCCCTCGGCGTGGTAGCTGGCCACGGTGTCTTCGTTATGGATCGCGTTGAGCAGCCGCTCGTAGGCGATGTGCAGCAGGGCCATGCCCGGGGCCTCATAGATGCCGCGCGACTTGGCCTCGATGATGCGGTTCTCGATCTGGTCGGACATGCCCAGCCCGTGGCGGCCGCCAATGGCATTGGCCTCCTGCACCAGGGCGACGGCGTCGGCAAACTCCGTGCCGTTGATCGCCACCGGGCGGCCCGCCTGGAAGCGCACCGACACGTCCTCGGTGGGAATGTCCACGTCCTCGCGCCAGAAGGCCACGCCCATGATCGGCTCGACGGCCTCCAGACTGGTGCCCAAATGCTCCAGCGTCTTGGCCTCATGCGTGGCGCCCCAGATGTTGGCGTCGGTGCTGTACGCCTTCTCCGCGGAGTCGCGGTAGGGGAAGTTGTGCGCGGTCAGCCATTCGGACATCTCCTGGCGGCCGCCGAGCTCGGAGACGAAGCGCGGGTCGAGCCACGGCTTGTAGATGCGCAGCCGGGGGTGGGCCAGCAGCCCGTAGCGGTAGAACCGCTCGATGTCGTTGCCCTTGTAGGTGGAACCGTCGCCCCAGATGTCCACGCCGTCTTCCCGCATGGCGCGCACCAGCAAGGTGCCGGTCACGGCGCGGCCCAACGGGGTGGTGTTGTAGTAGGAACGGCCGCCGCTGCGGATATGGAAGGCGCCGCAGGCCAGCGCGGCCAGGCCTTCCTCCACGAGCGCGGGCTTGCAGTCCACCAGGCGGGAGATATCCGCGCCGTACTCGGTGGCGCGGCCGGGCACCGCGTCGATGTCCGGCTCGTCGTACTGGCCGAGGTCGGCGGTGTAGGTGCAGGGCACGGCTCCGCCGTCGCGCATCCATGCAACGGCAACGGACGTATCGAGTCCACCGGAGAAGGCGATGCCGACGCGTTCGCCGACGGGAAGGGAAGTCAGAACTTTGGCCATGGTTTCGATCATATGTGCAGCGGCACCCAAAGACAGAAGCGGCAACGCCGCGGCCCCCTGCGTGACGTGTCCGAACTCACTTGCGCGTCCGGGACGGGGGCCGGAGCCGGGATAGGATGCGAGGCGAACGGCAAAACCCCCAGTGACAAGGATGTAGCGATGGAATACCGGCGTCTCGGCAAATCCGGCCTCACCGTCTCGACGGTGGGACTCGGCTGCAACAATCTTGGCCGGTCCAACACCCCGACGGAAACGCAGGAAGGCACGGACGCGGTGGTCAAGGCCGCACTCGACGCCGGCGTGACCTTTTTCGACGTCGCCGACAGCTACGGGAAGACTCCGGGGCTGAGCGAGGAGTTCCTGGGCAGGGCGCTGGGATCGCGGCGCGACGACGTGGTGGTGGCTACGAAGTTCGGCATGGACATGCGGGGCGCCAACGGCGAAGACTTCGGCGCCCGCGGCTCGCGGCGGTACATTGTCAGGGCGGCCGAGGCGTCGTTGCGGCGGCTGGGCACCGATTGGATTGACCTCTACCAGTTCCACACGCCCGACCCGTTGACTCCGGTCGAGGAGACCCTGTCCGCGCTGGACGACCTGGTCCGCGCCGGCAAGGTCCGCTACATCGGCCACTCCAACCGGGCCGGCTGGCAGATTGCCGAGGCGGAATTCACGGCGCGGATGGGCGGCTACACCCCGTTCATTTCCAGCCAGAACCACTACAACCTGCTGGACCGCCGGGCAGAGCTGGAAGTCGCCCCTGCTGCCGAGGCCTACGGGCTGGGCCTGCTGCCGTACTTCCCGCTGGCCAACGGCCTGCTCACGGGCAAGTACAAGAACGGCAAGGCGCCGGAAGGCAGCCGGCTGACACACTCGCGCACCAACTTGCTCAAGGACGCCGACTGGGAGCAGTTGGGCGCCTTCTCCCGCTTCGCCGCCGACCGCGGACTAACGGAAATCGAGGTGGCCTTTTCCTGGCTTGCCACCCGTCCCGCAGTCGCGTCGGTCATCGCCGGTGCCACGAAGCCGGAACAGATCCGGCAGAACGCCCAGTCAGCGGGCTGGCACCCGACCGCCGAGGACCTGGCCGAGCTGGAAGGCATCTTCCCCGCGGTGCCGAAAGTGGCCCTGTTCTGAGACCTCCGAGGGGGCCGCGGCGGGAGCCGATGGAACGTTGGGAAGCCTTTTACGTTGAGGGCGCCAAGCAAGGCTGCCTCTACCGCCGGTGGGCGGATCACGTCCTCACCACGCGGATGGCTTTCGGGAGCGGGCCGGAGGGGTACCGCGCGGAATCCGTCATCCGGTTCGAGCCCGGGACGCGGCGGTGGGAGTCCTCTTCTTACCGGCAGGGGCCGGGCCGCCCCGAGGCAATCGCCCGCCGGGAAGACTTCGGGCTGACCGACACGAGCCTTCCCAGCTACGGGGAGTACCTGCTGTTGGCGGAAATGCTCGACTCCGGCGCCCAGGCCGTGGAGTACTTCCGGCTGGACGACGCCGCGCCGGCCGAACCCGACAACGGGGCATGGGCGCGGGTATCGCTGGCCGGCACCGAGACGGTGGTGCTGCCGGACGGCAGCCGGCCCTCGTGCGACCGCTACGACGTTGTCCTAAACGCTCGAACGACGGCGCCCGGCGGCGGCTTTCCCACCCCGACGGACTATCGGCCGGATACCGGGGCGGAGCTGGTCGGCGTTCACTGGGCGTCGGGCGGCCGTGTGGTCAAGAGCGACTGGCGAGGAGCCGAGTCCTTCCTCGCGCCGGATCGGAGGGCGGCAACCGCCGGCCTCGACCGGGCACTGATTGACTTCCTGGACACCGGATACGGTGACCGGCCGGCTGGGGCCGACTAGGACGCCTGCCCCGAGGGCTTCCAGACGGTTTCAGACGGTGACGGTGATCCACTCGCCGTCGATGGCCGCCGCGAAACGCGGCAGGGGAGCGGGTGCCGGACCGCCGGTTACCGTGCCGTCGGCGAGCGCGAAGGTCGAGTTATGGCAAGGGCACACGAATTCGGCCTTCGTCGGGGTCACGCCGCATCCCTGGTGCGTACAAACGGCGCTGTAGGCCAGGACGGTAGTTTCATCTGGGCGGTGGATGAGGATCTTCTCCCCGCCTGCCTCGCCGCTGGCGCTGCCGCCAACCGGCACGTCGCTGAGCTTCCCGACCCGGACCGGCGTGCCGTCGCTGGCAATCGGGGAAGCGGAGGCACCTTGTGCCCCTGTGTAGTCCTGGAGCGGGGAACATGCGGTGAGCGCGCCCACCGAACCGACGGCGGTCGTGGCGGTCAGGATGGCGCGGCGCGAAGGCAGGGACGAACTCATGTCCGCTATTCTCCCGGACGGTGCCGGTAAATTTCCAAACCGACTGCCGACCGCGCAGGGCCCAGCGCGTAAGCGATCAAGCGACGACGGTGATCCGTTCGCTGTCAATGGCCGCTGCAAAGCGCGGCAGCGGTGCCGATGCCGGTCCGTCGAGCACCGAGCCGTCGCCGGCGCTGAAGACCGAGCCGTGGCAGGGGCAACGGAACTCCTCACCCGCCGGCGCCACGGTGCACCCTTGGTGCGTGCAGACTGCGCTGTAGGCCAGGACGGTAGTCTCGTCGGCGCGGTGGATGAGGATTTCCTGCCCGCCCGCTTCGCCATTGGCGCTGCCGCCAACCGGCACGTCTGCGAGCTTCAGGACCTGTACAGCAGCGCCTCCGGAGGTGGCCGGGGCAGGTTTTCCGCCGGCCTCGCCGCCGCCGTTCCCCGCCGGCGCACAGGCAGCCAGTACACACGCCGAGCAGGCCGTTGCGGAGGCGGCCATGACCGAGCGTCGCGAGGGACCGGCATCGGGCTTCATGCGCTGACCTTCCCCCTGAGCGGTATGGGTGCCTTTCGCAAAGGGTAGACGTCCGGGCCCATGGGTTGGTTCAGCCGGCTCATGAAAGGGTTTTCGCGCAGGAACCTGCAGTACATGGCCACCGTTGCCAAAGCCTGGCCGGATGCAATCCGGTCTGGCTGTGTCCGGCGTCTGTCCTAGGACGGAACAGGAGGATCGGATGAGCGTGTGGACGTCGGAACGACCGCGAGGGGTTCAGGGCTTCATTCTGCGGTTGTCCCCCAATCCTGCAACCACCCATAATGACGGTGTGGCTATGTCGCTGCTGTTCGGCATCGTGACTTCCAGCGCCCTGATGCTGGGTGGATTTATCGGTGTGCGTTTCGAACTGCCCAAACGCGTCCTGGCGATCATCCTGTCCTTCGCAGCGGGCGCCCTGGTCACCGCCCTGACTTTCGAACTCTTCGAGGACGCCTACCAGCGCGGCGGCATCTGGCGCGCAGCGGTGGGCCTGTTTGTCGGCGCGGTGGTGTTCACGACGTTGAGCGCGCTGCTTGACCGCTGGGCGCAGGCCGGGTCGAACCCGGTTGCGGCGGACGAGTACCGGGGCAGCCCCAAGCTCGATACCGACGCCGCCGCCACCGGGCGTGCGCCGGGGCCGGCATCCACCCGGGGTGCGGCCGGTCTGGCCCTGCTGGCCGCCGCTACGCTCGACGGCATACCGGAGAACCTGGCGCTGGGCGTCTCCCTGGGGGAGGGGACTGGCGGGCTGGCGCTCCTGGCCGCGATCTTCGTCTCCAACCTGCCCGAGGCCCTGGTCGGGGCAGCCTCGATGCGCAGCCAGGGCATGTCCAGGCCCGCCATCATCGGACTGTGGGGTGTGTGCTCAGTGCTGCTGGTCATCGCCGTCGTGGTCGGTGCCGGGCCGCTGTCCGGTACCGACCCCGAGACGATCTCGCTGCCATTGGCCTTCGCGGCCGGCGCGGTGATCGCCGCACTGGCCGACACCCTGATGCCGGAGGCATACGAACACGGCGGACCGGCGGTCGCCCTGAGCACCGCGGCCGGGTTCGTGCTCTCGTTCCTGCTGTCCCTCGCGTGAGAACCGGCGCCGCTAACGACCCTCCGTGCCCCCGCATCGACCCGCGCCGTTATCTGGGGTTCCGAGTTAGTCCGCAAGGTTTGTTCGATCTGGAGATGGGCACCGGCGGCTCGTTCAACAACTGCGCCCGGTTCACGCCCAGCGCGAACGATATACCGGAACGGTCGCTGGCCTCGCTCGCGGCCACCAACCGTGACTTCGCCACCGGCGGTTCCCCCTGGCAGACCGCTGGCGAGCCGGGCGAAAACCGCACCTACCGCGGAACCTGGCGCTTCGATACCACCGGCATGTCGCAGGTCGAGATCAACGCCCTGCAGGGCGCCCGGGTCCATGTCGACCTGGTCTGGGAGCTGCAGTCGGATGAATCGCCCACGCAGCCGTAAGCCGGTTCCGTCAGTTCCGTGACCCGCCGGCTGCCCGGCAGCGCCTTGCGTCCTCTCTTCTCCCGCGACGGCTGGCTGCTGTACATCGCGTCCACGCTCTCGCGGTTGTATCTGGGCATCGCCCTGAGCCTGGTGCTGATCGGCCTGCTGCCTGCGCTGTTCGGCTGGCATACCAGCGTGATCCAGAGCGGTTCCATGGAACCGCACGTCGGCGCAGGGGACGCGGTGGTGTCCGCGCCCTTAGGCAGTGATGACCCGGTTTCGCCGCTTCCACTGATTTTCGCGCGGCAAGGCCCCTAGCTGAGCAAGTGGGATAGGGCGGTTACGACGCCATGTTCCTCATTCGTTGGCGCGGTGTAACGGGCGCGGGAACGCAGGATCGGATGGGCGTTGTCCATGGCGAACGACAGGTCGGCGCGGTCGAACATTTCGAGGTCGTTCAGGAAGTCGCCGAACACGACGGTTTGAGCGGCATTCACGCCCAAGGTCCGTTGCAGTTCCTGCACGGCTCGTCCTTTATTGGTGCCCGGGGCCATGATGTCGATCCACTGCTTACCGGAGACGGCCATCTGGTGGCTGGATGCCAGTGGAGCGACGATGCTTCTCGCGCTGGACTCAACGTCGGTGGAGTCGTAGATCGCGAGCTTGAGGATGTCATCGGTGACAGTGGTGAGATCCTCGACCGTGGTGAGTTCGGCGTAGTAGGTTTCCGCCTCCCGGATGAATCCAGCATCGCGTCGCTCGATGTAGGCACTGCGGCGGCCGCATACGACCAGGCCGAGGCTGTTCGCGGTTTCCGTTGCATGGCGAACCGCGTGAATGACGTGCGTGACAGTGGGCTCGTCCATGTAGGTGGCGGAGAGTACTGCGCCGTCACGGACAACAAGGGAGCCGTTCTCGGCGATGAAGGTGGCACCTGCTGGTGCACTGGGGAACATGCGGGCCAAAGTGGCGTATTGCCTGCCGCTGGCGGGTACAAATGTGATGCCACGGGCACGCATCCGCTCCAGCAACGGCCAGAACCCGGCAGGAACGTTACCGTCCCCGTCCAGCAGGGTGCCATCCATATCGGAGACCACCAGACGCACGTCGTGAAACCCGCTCGGGATCGAGGACCAAGGCTCAGCGCTTCGAGCAACACCACTCATCGTGCCTCGTTGTCTTGACCATGATCGCCGCTGCCGCGGAATCCTAAGCTAAACATGGTTCTTAACGCTACAGACAGGGGATTGGTAAAGCGACTTCAGAACGACTTCCCGGAGGGTAGGACTCGCGGGGGCGCTTTCTGTGGACGAGTTGTTCACTCTCAGACGTGCCGTTGCATCTATACCAGGCAGTCGGTGTGGACTCCCTGTGGAGGGGTGGCGAAGTGCGGGAGCATCCGCGGCGCCCCTCGCCTTGGCAAGCCTTGGATTGGTCTTCCCCAACGAGAGGAGACGTTCATGTCCTTGGACCAAGACCGCCGCAACAAGTCATACCGACTGCAGGTCGCCGGAGTCTTGGATCGGCGCTGCCGGGCTTGTCGTTGCACTGTTCCGAGCCGTCTTTGACGACCTTTGGAACTCCGCTGGACGTTGAACATGGATGCCTTTCCCTGATAAACCTCAGACGTAAGCGCTGTTATCGGCTCAACGGGTGGAGGCCCGACAGCTGAATGTAGTCCAGCTGATTGAACTCAGCGCCTCTTTCGATCACTTCGCGGGAATTGCTTGCGCTCCGTCCCTGCATGCCTGACGGGGTTCATTGGCCGGGTGCACGCCCTGAAGTGCGGCGTTGACTACTTGGTGCGTAACCCTGCATTCAGCGGAAACTGGCGCAGTACGGCCCCGGTCCAGAGGCCGCCCGCGATCATGTCCATGAGCAGCATGGAGATCGGCCTCGGGATTGAGCTCTCCGCGGGCCTTTGCCTTGTCGAAGACCTGTGCCTCGTTAACCAGCCGACCGTGAAGAAGCCCTAAATCCGGGCGGCCAGGTCCTCGTTCACGACGGCCGCGGACAGGACGGCGACCACGACGTTGGAGGCGGGAGGCACGGTCAGCAGTGCCGCAATCCGGTCGGCCAAAACCTGCAGGTCGACTCGGAGGGTCTCGGTTTCAGGGACGGCGAGGGTCAGCATCGGGGGCATCAATGAAGGCAGCGCCCAGGAGTTCTGCCTTGGACTTCCACCACCGGTAGATCGTCGTCTTGTTAACGCCGGCGGCCTCGGCCACCCCTGCTGAACCGCTCGTATCCCCGCTTCTGGAATGAAGCTCTGTACTGCCCTGAGCGCTGATCAAACCAAGGTGCTGAAGGCCTCAGCCTTGTCTTTTGTCCCTTGGACTATTATTTGATCGTCGTCGTAGAGCACAGTTTGTTGGGTGGTGTGCTCCCACTGCCCACCCTTGCGCTTGACAGCGACTACTGTGATGTCGAACTTTGAGCGCAGCTGCAGCAGGCCCAGCGGACGGTCCTGGGCTAGCCCGGGCGGGATGGTTCGGATCATGACGAAGTTATCTTCGAATTCGACGTAGTCCAGCATTGCCCCGCGGACCAAGTGCGCCACCCGGCGGCCCATGTCGTGCTCGGGCCGGATCACGTGGTGCACGCCCAACTGTTCGAGGATCTCGGCGTGCGGCTCACTGATGGCTTTGGCCCAAATCGCGGGCCTGGCGAACTTGAGGAGCCGCGAGGTGGTGAGAATGCTGGCTTCCACGTCTGTTCCGATGCCCACCACAGCGCGGTCGAACTCGTGTACAGAGAGCTGTCGCAGCACCTCGTCTTTGGTGGAGTCGGCACGGACTACGTGGGTCAGCAGCCCGTTGAAGGACTGAACGGTCTCTTCGTCGGCGTCGATGCCCAGGACCTGGGTGCCCAGGGACTCGAGCTCCAGCGCCAATGCTCCGCCAAAACGGCCGAGGCCGATAACAACGACGGACCCCGCCTCGGCGATCCGGTCGAAGGAGCGTGAGGGGAAGGGGATTCTAGCCAATGAGCGGCCTTTCTTTCGGGAACTCGTACAGGATCGGTCGCGCGCGAAGCGCCAGCGCGGAGGCCAGCGTGAC
The DNA here is from genome assembly GCF_059090935.1 of Arthrobacter sp. Y3223166. Classification (NCBI taxonomy): domain Bacteria; kingdom Bacillati; phylum Actinomycetota; class Actinomycetes; order Micrococcales; family Micrococcaceae; genus Arthrobacter; species Arthrobacter sp. Y3223166. Next base: position 26,929 of record NZ_JBNHGE010000009.1, read on the forward strand.
CGGTCCCAGACGGCCGACGAACATGAGGATGATCAAAATCGACTGTCCGGCAGGTGGCAGCGAGGCAGTGATGCCGGTGGAAAGGCCGACGGTGGCGAAGGCGGAGATAGCTTCGAAGAGCAGTTTTTCCATGCCCGCGTCGGAGAGGAACATCAGGGCCATGGTGGCTGTGACTACCAAGGCGATGGCCAGCAGCACAACGGTCATGGCTTGGCGGTGTACAGAACGGGACAGTCGCTTGCCGAAGATGTTTACGGCGGCGCCGCCGCGGATTTCTGTGTAGAGGATGAAGTAGAGCACTGCGAAAGTAGTGATCTTCAGGCCACCGGCGGTGCCTGCAGGGCCGCCGCCGATGAACATCAGTATGTCCATGCCTAGCCAAGACACCGGGTTCATCTGGCCAATCTCGATACTGTTGAATCCAGCGGTGCGGGTGATGACGGACTGGAAGAACCCGGCCAGCACCCGTGCGGCGGGGTCCAGCGAGCCGAGCGTCGCCCGGTTGGTCCACTCCACCGCGGTGATGAAGACGGTACCTGCCCCCAGCAGCACGGCCGTGCCGGCCAGCACGAGTTTGGTGTTCATGGACCAGTGGATCGGACGCCGGTAGTGCCGGCCGAGCTCGAACAGCACCGGGAAGCCAAGCCCGCCGATGATCACCGCGCTGGCGATCGGCAGGCAGATCCATGGGTCCGCGACGAAGCCCATCAGGTTGTCTGAGAACAGGGCGAAGCCGGCGTTGTTGAAGGAGGAAACGGAGTGGAAGACTCCCAGCCAGAGGGCTTCCCCGGCAGAGTGTCCGTATCCGGTCATGAAGCGTGCCGTAAGGACCAACGCCAGCACGGCTTCGGTAATGAGGCTGATCCTCAGGACGCCGAACAGCACGCGCCGCACGTCGCCAAACCCGGTGCTTTTGGTTTCGGCGGCCGCGGAGATGCGGGAGCGAAGTCCAAGCCGTCCTGCCATCAGCACACCCAGCAGAGCTCCGAAGGACATTACGCCGAACCCGCCGAGCTGGATGAGGACCATGATCACCGCTTGCCCGAATGGGCTCCAGTAGACGGAAGTATCAACGATGATCAGCCCGGTCACGCACACCGAGGACGTCGCCGTGAACAGCGCCTCCAGGAAGGTGGCACCGCCAGGGCCCTGCTTCGACATCGGCAGCATCAGAATGGCCGTGCCGGCCAAGATCGCTGCGATAAAGCCAAGGACTATCACCCGGGACGGATGCCGCGGGCGTACTCGTTGCAGGAGGACGGCACCCGTGGGAGCCTGAAACTTTCGTAAGTCGCTGGTCCGGCGGAAGGCTGCGCCGATGCGACGGGCGGAGGATGCCTTCTCGGGCAAGGGACGTCGCGGTTCAGCCAACGTGAATCCGGGGACGGCGCTGCGGGTCGGGTTCGTTCTGGCGGATGATTTCCCGGACCACGGGGGCAGTGTCACCTTGGCCGAGGAGCAGGTAGCGCATCAGATGGGTCAGCGGATTGCCCTCGGACCATTCAAAGTAGGCCTGCGGCATGACACCGGTCGCATCGCGTAGTGCCAGCAGGACGGCGGCCAGCGCGTTGGGCGCGGCGGGGCTCTGAGCGCGCAGAATCCTGTACCCGCCGATCTCAACTCCGTGGACGTGGAGGGTGTCGCTGAAGCCGGAGGGGTCTTTGATTTCTACTTCGAGGAAGATGACGTCGGCGCTGCCGGGGACTGGGTTTATGCCGCGTTGAAGGACTTCCTTGCTGGAGTATTCCGCGATACCGGTGGCCGGGGGTTTGTGCGCAATCAGGTCCAGCCGTCCATCGAATTCCAGGGACTCGCGGATGAAGCGGCGGGCTTCGTCGTCGAACACTATGCGGTCTGCGCGCAGCTCGGTGGTTCGGGAGACCCGGGAAACCAGGGAGATGACCACGATGCCGGCGATGAACAAGAGCGAAATTGCCAACCCTTCGGGTTTTGCGAGGATGTTGGCTGTCAGGGCGTAGACCAGCACCAGCGTCAGCCCGGTGAACGCGGCGGCAGCGGACCGGCGCCGATTCCGGTACGTGGCAATTGCGACGGCCGCCGAGGCAGAGACCATCATGGCCAGGATGCCGGTGGCATAGGCCCCGGCTTGGGCGTTCACATCGGCCCTGAACGCGATGGTGATGATGATGCTCACGCCGGTGTAGACCAGGACCACCGGGCGGACCGCGCGGCTCCATTCCGGGGCCATGCCGTAGGAGGGCAGGTAGCGGGGCACGATGTTGATCAGCCCGGCCATGGCCGAGGCGCCGGCGAACCACAGGATGAGGATGCTGGCCAGGTCGTAGACGGTGCCGAATCCTTCGCCGAAGCGCTCATGCGCGAGATAGGCCAGCGCACGGCCGTTGGCCTCGCCGCCCTCGGCGAAGGCATCGGCGGGGATCAGCAAGGTGGTGACGACACTGCTGCCCAGCAGGTACACGCTCATGATCAGGGCCGCGGCTGTGAGCAGCTTGCGGGTATTGCGGATCCGGGAGGCGAGCCGCTCCTCGGGAGTCCGGCCTTTCGCTGCGACGAGAGGCATCATGCTGACGCCGGTTTCGAAACCGGAGAGCCCCAGGACCAGGAGCGGAAAGGCCAGCAGGGCGGGAAGAACCATCCCGCCTAAGCCCCCCGGCGTCGTGGTGAGGAGATCTGTCCAGTCCGCGACGAGGCCTGGCGTGGTCAGGATGTCGAGCAGACTGGTGCCGATGATGGCTGCGTTGAGGACGAGGAAGATTGCCACCAGCGGGACCGCGACTGCGACCGCCTCGGTGAAGCCGAGCAGGAAGACTCCGCCGAGGATGAGCAGCAGCACGATGGTCACCGGTACGGCGTGGCCGTGGAGGAACGCGGGAGTGTGGGGGTTCTCCAGCAGATGTACCGTGGCGTCCGCCGAGGAGAGCGTGATCGTGATGATCCAGGAGGTTGCCACGAAGCCCAAAAGGATGAGGACAAAAACTTTCCCACGCCAGAAGGGCAGCAGATGCTCCAGCATGGCCACCGACCCCTGGCCATGCGGGCTGGTCTGCGCCACCCGGCGGTACATGGGCAGCATTCCGCCCAAGGTCAGAATGACGATCAGCAGTGTCGCGAGCGGCGAGAAGGCGCCGGCGGCCAGCGCCGCGATGGCCGGCAGGTATGACAGGGTGGAGAAGTAGTCCACACCCGTCAGGCACATGACCTTCCACCAGGGCTGCTGAATGTCATTGGTTCCCGGGCTTGCCGGTCCGACGGGTTGAACAACGTGGGCGGTAAGCCAACGGGCCACGCCATGGGACGGCTTTTGACGGCCGGTAGGGCGGGGCACGCTCTCCGGAATGAAGTACTGGGTAGACGCACCCACAGTCGTCTTCTCTCTTATACGGTTCCTGACGCGATTGATCACACTACTCCGGCAGAGGCGGCCAGAGAGCGAAAAACAGCAGCCGACGGCGTTAAGAAATCATCAAAATGTCCGGGTAGCTGGGCGGGGCAGGTGAGCGGGGCGGGGAGGCCCTCGGCTTGCAGAGGCGGTGAGAATGGTCTTTATGGGCAGAGGAATACTGCGGATTTTTCTTGGCGCGGCGCCGGGCGCCGGGACCACTTACGCGATGCTGACCGAAGGGCTGCGGCTGACCGGAGATGGCGCCGATGTGGTCATCGGCGCGGCCCTGCACCGGGGCCGGCCGGAAACGGCTGCCCTGTTCGCGGACATGGAAGCAGTTTCGGATGCCGGCCCGGAGGGCGTTCAGGAGCTGGACCTGCACGCCGTTTTGTCCCGTGCTCCGGAAACGGTGCTTGTGGATGACCTGGCTCAGGCCCACGGAGTGAACGGTGGGCGCAGGCTGGTATGGGAGGACGTCGATGGCCTGCTCGACGCAGGCATCAATGTCATGGCGACCCTTGAGATTGCGCGACTGGAGTCGTTGGGTGACGTGGTTGAAGCCATTACCGGCGTCCGGCCTGACGAGACGGTGCCGGACGCCTTTGTCCGTGGTGCCGGACAGATTGAACTTGTGGATGTGGATCCCGGACTGCTCCTTGACCGGGTGGCAGCAGGCAAGGTGGTTCCGGCGGAAAACGTGGATGCGGCCCTGGCGGGATATTTCCGCTTGGGGAACCTGACGGCATTGCGGGAGCTGGCCCTGCTGTGGCTGGCGGACCGCGTGGAGGAGGGCCTGAGTGATTACCGGGCGCGCAAGGGGATCGAGGCGGTCTGGAACACTCGGGAGCGGATCGTCGTCGGCCTTTCCGGCGGGCCGGGAGGGCAGTTGCTCGTGCGACGGGCGTTCCGAATGCTCGCCGGCAAGCTTGGCGCCGAGTTGCACGCCGTGCATGTGCGCTCCTCGGTAAGCTCCCGGGAATCACCGGGGGAACTGGACGCCCAGCGTGTTCTTGTGTTGGGGCTGGGGGGAACGTACCACTCGATCGGAGGCGATGATCCTGCCCAGGCGCTCGTTGCTTTCGCGCGCAGGACCGATGCAACACAGATCGTCGTCGGCGCCCCCGGACGGAAGCTGCGGTTGCGCCGCAGCGTCGGCCAGCGCCTTCTGCGCCTTGCAGGGGACGTCGACGTTCATCTGGTCGGTCACGGACGCAAAGGTGCGGCCAGTTCCGTCAGGACGGGCCCGTCATCGCTGGGCAGAGGCCGGATGATGGCCGGCGCCGCTATGGCGTTGCTGCTGCCGTTCATCCTCCAGGCGGGACTTAGTCTCTGGCCGCACAGCCACTTCGCCACCGATATGCTCGTGCAGCTGACCGGGACCATCGCCGTAGCGCTGGTCGGCGGGCTCTGGCCGGCCGTGGCGGCGGCAGTGCTCAGCAGTGCGATCGTGAATTTTTCCGCTCTGCACCCCATCGGCACCATGGGCATCAGCGATCCTGAGAATGTTCTGGCCCTGCTGATCTTCCTGGCCGTCGCGATCGCGGTTTCGCTCGTCGTTGGGCTCTCGGCAAAACGCAGCCGGGCGGCAGCCGCAGCCGGGGCCGAAGCTGCGGCTCTGGCGGAGCTGAGCCGCAGCACCCTTGCCGTCCACTACACCATCGGCGAATTTTTGGACCGGATCCGCGAACACTTCCAAAGCAGCGGTGCCGCGTTGTATGCGCGGGATGAACGCCAAGGCAAAACCCGGGCATGGCAGCTGGTGGCCAGCACCGGCAGAGTCGATGAAGACCTGAACGGCAATGAGAACGTCGAGCAACTTGACCCATCGCATGCCCTGGCGCTCTCCGGCCGCCCCCTCAGCCAGCAGGAACGGCACCTGCTCACTGCCTTCGGCGCCCACCTCATGGCCCTCCTGCAACGGGACCAGCTCCGGGCCAGCCGCCGCGACATCCTGCGGCTATCCGAAGGCAACCAGATGCGCACCTCGATCCTGCGTGCGGTCTCGCACGACCTGCGCACGCCGCTGGCAGGGATCAAACTGGCCGTCAGCAGCTTGCGCCAAGACGCCGTGGAATTCGACCCGGAGGACGAGGCCGAGCTACTGGCTACCATCGAGGACTACGCCGACCGCCTGGGCCTGCTGGTAGGAAATTTATTGGACATGTCGAGACTGACGGCGGACTCGGTCACGCCTTTGATCCGGCCCGTCTACTGGGCCGACGCCGTCGCAGACGCCCTACGCGGAATTCCCGAGGAAGCCGTGCGGGTGGACTTGCCGGACAGCCTGCCCCCGGTTAACGCTGATCCGGGCATGCTGGAACGCGTGATTGCCAATGTCGTTGAAAACGCCGTGAAGTACGCCGGCGGGTCCGATATCTTCATCACTGCGGTCACCGGTACGGGCAAAACCTCGGTGAACGGGAAACCTGCCGGCCAACTGCGCATCATCGACCATGGCCGCGGCATCCCGGCCACTGAGCTGATCAATATGTTCCAGCCATTCCAGCGCCTCGACGACACGCCGGCGGGGACCGGGGTCGGCTTGGGACTGGCTGTCGCGAAGGGCTTTACCGAAGTTATGGACGGGCATCTGGACGCCGAGGAAACCCCAGGTGGAGGGCTGACCATCGTCATCACGATGCCGCTCTCAGCGCGGGCCTGAAGTACATTCGCGGAAGGCCGCTGTCCGGCGTAGGAGACGCGTTAAGATTTGGGCCGTCCGCGTGAAGAAACCGTTAAGAACGGCGCCCGGGGTCCGGTCTTGGGTTTTGCTGGGCTTTGGGAGGGCCAGCCGGGCCTTCTACACCGAAAGTTGGAATACGCATGGACGCGGACCTTTGGTGGGAGATTCTGCCGGTTCTGGCCGCCGGCGGCACCGTGCTGGTGCTGCTGATCCGTTCTCTGGTGCGCATGAAGAAGGGCAGCAATTGGTGGTGAGGAGGTGCCTGTCCGCGGACCCAGGAGACACAATAGAGCTCAACCGACGGGCGACGGTCGGCTTCCGGTGGCGTGCGAGGAGGAGACGGGACAGGCATGACCAACGTCTTGATCGTCGACGACGAGCCACAGATCCTGCGTGCGATGCAGATTAACCTCCGGGCGAGAGGCTACCGTACCTACATTGCAGCTACCGGAAGCGAAGCGCTGACGGAAGCAGCCAAAGAGCCTATCGACTTGGTGATCCTGGATCTGGGGTTGCCTGACATGGATGGGGTGGACGTGATCCGCGGCCTACGCGGGTGGACGGATATACCCATCATCGTGCTGTCCGCTCGGCATGCCTCAGACGACAAGGTTGAGGCCCTGGATGCGGGTGCTGACGACTATGTCACCAAGCCCTTCGACCTGAATGAACTCTTAGCCCGGCTTCGTGCCGCAGACCGGCGGAACGACAGCAGTCTCCAAGGCGCGTCGATTGGCACCGCTGACTTTGAGATCAACCTTAGCGACAAGCGGGTTGTTCGGGACGGACAGGCGGTCCGGCTGACCCCGAACGAGTGGAACATCCTGGAAATTTTGGCCAGAAACCCCGGCCGGCTCGTATCGCAGCAGCAGATCCTGACCCACGTGTGGGGGCCCGCTTATCTAAAGGAAACCCAGTATCTGCGCGTCTACATCGCTCAGCTCAGACGCAAGCTTGAACCTGACTCGTCCAGACCGCGCTATCTCCTCACCGAAGCAGGGATGGGCTACCGCTTTGAACCAGGGGCGCCCCCTTGAAACGGCTGTGCCGTCTCGAGACCGTCCGCCCCTCTTAGGTTTTATGACCAGAGGCCCTTTGCCCCCTGATCGGGCAGCCCTATTTGTCGAACCGTGAACGTGAAGGATGCCGCCGGAACCCGCGCTCAACCCTGTTTTATACTCAGCGGTGCGGCCACTCCGACCGAGCCGCAACCAGAGTGGCGTCGAGCGAAATTTTGTCCCGGCTAGTCGCCGCGTCCGGCTTCGGTACTGATGCACAGCCGGTTCCCTTGGGCATCAGTGGCCACTACCCACACGGGCGCATGTTCATCATCGAGTGTTGCACCAACGGATACCAGAGCATCCAGATTCGAGGCGCTTTCGCTGAAGGGGACAGTGATGTCCAGGTGAAAACGATTCACATTCGGGCTCTGGGACTCCTGAAACCAGATGGCCGGACCCCTGCCATAGGGATCGGTCAGGGTTCCGTCTTCCTGCATCTTGTAGCCCAGTGCAGTTCGCCAGACTTCCGAAATGGCCTCCGGGGTTCTCAATGTCTTCGTGCCCAAGGGCACGCCGCCGGCCATCCTCGGGCTGGGGCGGACGGGTCGCGGCGGTGATTACCATTCCCCATAGATCCGGATCAGCGCACGTTTTGCCGCGGTGTACGGCTCAGCCGAACCGGTGAGGAGCGAACGCGCATTGGCCGCCTCAAGAAATGCCGTCGTCTCGAACACCAGTTGATTCACGTCTACTTCAAGGAGTTCCCCGATGTCGGCCGCAGCCTGGATTTCCGAGGCCAGCAAGGAGCGCCATTCACGAACCGCCTCCGCCACCGCTTCCCTCACCGGACCAGATTTGGAATCGAACTCCGTGCTGGCGGCCGCAAAGAAACATCCGCCGACAAAGACCCTATTGCGGCTGTAGGAAAGCCAAGCGTCAAGAAGGGCGCGAAGTCTTTCGAGCCCGGGTGCGGCGTTGACGGCGGGAGCTACGACCGCCGCGATGAAAACTTGTCTCGCTGCCTCAACCGTCGCGATTTGCAGTTGCTCTTTAGAACCGAAGAGGGCAGCTACTCCACTCTTGCTCAGAGTCGAACGAGATGCCAGGCCGCCGATCGAAAGGCCCGCAAGCCCCTCAACCGAGGCCATGTTCACAGCTTCCTCTAAAACAGTTTGTCGCGATTTCAGACCTCTGGCCGCTCTGCCATCCATATTTACCTCTCTTCTCCAAGAAAATCATAGTGTACGATCGTTCGTATTCTTACCGGCTCGCGTATAGCCCCCCGGATTTCCGCCATTGGTAGACCTGCGCGGGGCTGCCAAAAGTCGGCCCGTTGATACTCAAGATTCGAAGGACGACCCCATGCAGACAACCCTGACGCATATCGGCACCGCAACGATGCTTGTCGAATTCGGCGGCCTCACGTTCCTCACAGATCCGGTGTTCAACCCCGCCCCTACTGAGTACAAGTTCGGGCCCCTGGTCCTGCGGAGCACTAACAAACCGGCCATGTCCGCTAGCGAACTTCCACCAATTGATGCCGTGCTGCTCAGTCACGACGAACACCCGGACAATCTAGATGACGCCGGCAGGAGGTTGCTGGAGGGGAAACCCGTCTTGACCACCCAGAGCGGGGCGGGACGGCTGGGTGGCCAAGCAGTTGGTGTGGCGCCTTGGGCCAGTCACACGGTCGCCGTGGGAGAGAAATCCGTGATCATTACAGCGACGCCTGCCCATCATGGCCCCGTTGGTGACGTCATTGGATTCATCCTCCGGATTCCGGGGGAAGAAAAGGTCCTTTACATCTCCGGCGATACCACCTATGAAAGCGACCTTGACCAAATCGGCGACCTATTCTCGATCGGAGTAGCAGTGCTGCACCTTGGCGCGGCGAAGTTCGCCATACTTGGGGACCAGATGGTCAGTATGGACAGTTCGAGCGCAGCCAAGTTTACTGCCGTCCTCGCCGCCGACGCCGTAGTGCCGATCCATTTCTCCTCTTGGGAACACTTCACTGAAACGGAAGATGAGATCGCGGCTTCATTTGCGGAAGCAGGCCTGACTGACCGCCTTGAATGGCTCACCCCCGGGGTGCCACGGATCCTTGAGGTCTGATTCCGCGAGGCAGCCCCTTCCGGCCTCACAGAGACTATAGCCACCGGTGAACTCCAAGTCGCTGGAATGAAGCACTGCGATCTTGACTCCGCCAACTTTGGGCGGCGACATAGGGAGTCAAGATGCAGGAAGCCTCTGAAAACCTTCAAACGACGGCGTGCCGGGCCTGTCAATAGCGCAGTTATTCGAGTCTGCGGCAAGCCAAGATTTCAAGGCTTCCCAGCTCAGCAACCGCGATGCCGGAAAATGGAAACGGATCATGATCGCTTCGGCAATAGGAGCCGCGCTTTTCAGCCTGCAAGCTGTCATCTCCGCACTGCTCGGCGGTTTCTACGTGACGGTAGTTGTGGTTCCGCTTGCCGTTTTCTTTCTTGCCATGAGTGCTGCAATTTGGTTGATGCTGAGGGCGCGGACGAAGTCACTGGGGAAAGACCGCTAGCCGAACTCAGCCACGAGGCCCCCGTTACTCCGAGTGGAGCCTAAATAATCGCTTCTGACTCATCACGCGCGTGCATAAGCTCTAGCTCATTTTTGTTGCAATGGGTGACCGGCTGATGCGACTGGCGGGCGGGCAACTCCCGACCTTGAGAAGCGAAGGTCTTGTTGCCTCCGGAACGAACGCCACTAACCCCGTTAAGCCAACGGCCCCGCCTCAGCGGCGGGTGGGGAGGACCGTCGTCGTGACGGCCACGGCCTGCGGGGTGCGGGGGAAGGGACTGAATCCGAAGCGCACGGGCGGATCCACCGGCGCGAGGGGCCCGAGGCCGGCCCCGTTCCAGCTCGCCACGGCGCGCTCAACGCTACGGATGGAGCGCACGCCATAGTACTCCCGACGTCCGCCTCCGGCGGAGCCGGCGGTGGCCACCCCCGGGAGCAGGATCCCCGCGGCGCGGTTCACGGCTGTCAGCCACGCCGGGTGGACGGCGATTCGGACGGGGACCAGTTGCAGCATCCAGCCCAGCGCTGTCACGGGGCCCAGGTCGGCGCGCAGTTCCAGCGGGCCGCCGGAAACGCGGAGGACCAGTACGGCGGTCCCGGGTTCGTTCCCCGGTTCCGCGCTCCGCTCCCCGGCGGGGCTCAGGCTGGCGTCCAGCGGCGCCACCACCACCTCATCGAAGCGGTAGGTCGCGGACACATAGTCGGCGACCGCCCGGTTGGGGGCCAGCAGCGTCCGCAGCCCGTCGCGGTCCTCGGTCATGACGTCCGTGAAGGCGCCGAGCGGCGAGTCCATCCAGTGCCCGACCACCAGCCGGCGTCCCGCGCTGGTGCCCAGACCCGCGATGAACCCTGTAAAGCGTTCCATCCGGCTACCGTACGGCTCCGGCCGGCCCCGCCGCACGCCGTTGCGTAAAATCGACGTCGCCACCGGCACTCACCTGACGTCAGGTTGGGTGTACCCTAACTGGCAAACACGCGGAACGCGAGCCAGTCTCCCAATCAGGACCACTCACGATACCCGAGGATCAAAGCAAGGAGCCGTGTGTCAGCTTGGAGTTGCCGCTGTGAAAGGCTGCAGTTATGGACAACTCATCCCGGGAACATGACCTCGTTCTCTACGGAGCGACGGGTTTCGTTGGCCGACTGATCGCCGGCTACGTCGCGGAGCATGCACCGGCCGGCATGCGAGTCGGACTCGCGGGCCGGTCGAGGTCCAAACTCGAGGCGGTTCGGTCGCAGTTGCCGGTCGCGGCGCACGGATGGGCCCTCATCGAAGCCGACTCGGAGGACGCGGACTCGATCGCTGCCCTGGCCGCGGGCACGCGCGTGCTCCTCACAACCGTCGGTCCATACACGAAACACGGATTACCTGTCGTCGACGCCTGCGCAGGGGCCGGTACCCACTACGCCGACCTCGCGGGTGAGGTGTCCTTCGTCCGGGAGGCGATCGATCGCTACGACGCTCTGGCCATGACGAGCGGGGCCCGGATCGTGCACTCCTGCGGCTACGACTCCGTGCCGTCCGACCTCGCTGTATTGCTGCTTCATCAGGCAGCAGAAGCCGATGGCGCTGGCGGTTTGGTCGAGGTTCAACTCGTCGCTACGGCCAAGGGTGGCATCAGCGGAGGCACGCTCGAGTCGATGCGCGGGCAGCTCGACACGATGCGATCGAGCACCGCCCTGCGGTCATTAGCCGCGGACCCCTACGCTCTGAGCCCCGACCGCACAGGGGAGCCGACGACACAACAGCCTCCTGACGCCGGTCCTGTTCGCCGTTCCGATGACGGCACCTGGACCGCGCCTTTCATCATGGCCGCGGTCAACACTCGGATAGTGCGCCGCAGCAACGCATTGCAGGGTTGGGCCTACGGCCGCTCCCTTCAGTACGGCGAGGTGATGGGGGTAGCCCGCGGACCGGCAGGAGCGGTCATCGCCAGGGCAATGGCACTCGGGCTCAGGGCATTCACGGGCGCGATGGCGTTTCCGCCGACCCGGGGAGTGCTCGACCGCTGTCTTCCGGCACCAGGTTCGGGTCCGAGCACCCGCACGCAGCGCGCGGGCTGGTTCCACTCCCAGGTAACCGCCCGCACCGAGAACGGGCACCGATACCAGGCGATTGCCGCTGGCCCCGGCGATCCCGGCTATGCCGCCACGGCCGTGATGGCAGGGGAGACTGCACTCGCTCTTGCCCTCGACGGTGACCGGCTGCCGACTGCGAAAGGGTCGCTAACACCGGCCACTGCACTCGGCAACGTGCTCATGCAGCGACTCCGTGCGGCCGGCCACACTTACCAGGTAACCAAACTCGCCTGAACCCAGATCCTGCAGGTCCCCTGATAACGGGGCAATCATTGACTGGACCAGTCCGACTAGCGGCGCGATGGGATTTCGCCGAGGGAGTATGCCAGGGTCATCTAAAGATCGCGACCAGCGATGCTTCCAAATCGGCTTTCAACTACCCTGGGCCGCCCCGGCGCGCACCTTCACGCGCTTAGTCCAGACCAGCACTCTGCTCCAGGTCGTGGAGCCCTTGAGCAGCCAGGTGTTGGCCCAGCCGACCATGACGCAGGCATTCGGATGTGGCAGGCATACTGTGCTGCTCACCCGGAGACGGTAGCTGCGGCCCCGGAATACACAATTGAACACTTCGGTGATACGCAGCGGTTAGCTGATGAACTTCTCGCTCATGTCCTCAGCGGAAACAAACGCGCGACGGCGGAGCCCGTTGCGGACTTCATAGCGCGAGGTGACCAGGTGCCCCGGATCGGGGTCACACTGGATTGCCTGTGATGGGAACGGCACTCCGAGCATCATCATTCGCACTTGAACTGCGCATTCGTTCTTTCAAAAGTGCTGATGCTGCTTTCGCCCGCGACGAAGGCGAGGACGATTTGAGCCTAGACAGTTGGCAGCGTGAGCACCGCCGCTACTGGACTCGCGTATCAGCAGCCCAAGGGCGTCAATGGGCAGAAACCGACGAGATCGTCTTCGAACGATTCAAGGTGGTTTGGCCACCTCAATATGCAGATTCGGCGCAATAAGTCAGCCGCACGTTGGCTCGTAGGGGATTCCCCAAATGGGACAGTAATGAGCCCTGATAGAACGGGATCGCGGCCGGCGTTTCAGCTGTCTTTTTCGGCTTCTTTGCCAGACGCGAGATCCAGAAGCTTCGTCATGAGTATCCGACGTCATAACATCCGGTTGGCGTTCTACCTGCCGCCTTCCCCGAGGCAGATCTGGTACTTTGCCTGGCAGTACGCGCAGCGGCGGGCCCCGAAGAAAGGCGAACTCATGCACCCGGAACTTCAACGCTACTCGAGGTCAGCAGACCACCTAGACAGGGTGAGCGCCAAAACATCGCTGTCTTTACGTGAGGGCATCAGCAACATCCTGTCGTGGCAACCGATCTGGCTAAAGGCGCTGTTCGTGGCTCGTGGTGTGCTGGCCCGCGTCATGCGGCTCGAACACCCATCCGGCCGTACGAACCGCGCACCTCGCCCGGCAGAGATTAGCCTCCGCCCCGGTGGCAGACTCGCCTTCTTCACGGTTTCCGCAAGCAAGGAAGACACCTACCTGGTGCTCACCGCCGAGGACACTCATCTAATCGCGCACCTCATCGTCGAGGTCGAGCCGACCGGAACCGAACCCAAGAACAATTTCCAGATCACTACCGTCGTCCATTACCGCCGTTGGACGGGGCGGCTCTACTTCAACTTGATTTGGCCTTTTCACAACTTCATCATGCGCCGCATGATCACTGCAGCACTGGTGCATCCCCCGGGTTTTCTGAAGAACTTCCCAAGCCGATGACCGTCTAAATGCCAGGCAGGTGTATCGATACAGAATTCTCAACCGGAACATTCACGAGCGCACAACTGCATTTAGGCGATTGTTCTGCTATCGGCGTTCGCGGAGGCAGGGACGTAGGGTTGTAAACCCTGTTTGGGGTTCCCAACCTCGACCATTTAGCCTCCAGTCCACAGGGGAATCATGAGCGCAAGCAGCAAGAGCAGCAGCAATGCGCCGAGGGTAGACGGGATCCAGTACCACTTGGACATCTGTAGTCCGAATAGTGAGAACACCACGGCACCGGCTACGGCGACAACCACCAGCGCGTTGTCGGTGACGAAAAAGAGGACCAGCGAAACCAAAAGCACAACCGTCGCCGCTATTGGTCCGGCAGTAGGTCGCCGCTCTGGGGTAACGACTGCCGCCATGGCCTCACCTTTCATTTACTCGCATTATGCCTGTTCACTTGCGCCTAGCGCTTCCGCCATTCAGTCCACGTCGGTGATGATTGCCCTATGATCAGTCAGCGAGCCACACCCTTCCGCATCATCCTCGGAGCCCTTGCTGTTGGGGCACTGCTGGCTCAGCTGCTGATTGTTCCGCAGGTCGCCGCAGAGTACGCCGGCGCCTACCCCGAGGTTGCGTACCTGGCGCCCCCGTACGTCACGGCAATCGTGATTGCCATCGGCGGTTTCGAGGTGGCCTTGCTGGCGTCCTGGCAGCTGCTTTCGGCCGCGGTGGCGGGCAACGTGTCGACCAATCGGTCAAAGCGATGGGCCACCGTCATGGCGGCTTCGCTATGCTTCATGTCGCTGATCTTTGCAGGCGTTTTTGTCCACGCTGGAAGCGTCGCAAACGTCGGCGGACCACCGATGTTGTTCGGACTGCTGGTCTCTCTCGCCCTTGTGCCCGCTGCGTTCAGTGTGAGAGCCAAGGCACTGGGGTTTCTAATGGGAAACGACGTCCACGAACGTGCTGTCGCGTGACTGGAATGCCCCGGGCCTGCGCTCCCGGGTAACGACGTCTTTTCCTCCGGTGAGCCGGCACCGCCGTCGTCCTGAAGGATCGGTACGACGGCGGTGCCCGGCTCCGGCGGCTGCGGTTACCGCTCCGGGTAAAACTTTCGGCCGTTGACCCGTTCGGAGGCGCCTACCCGGTCCAGGTAAGGGGTGATGCCGCCCAAATGCAGCGGCCAGCCCGCACCCATGATCATGCACAGGTCGATGTCTTCCGGCGCGGCCACCACGCCTTCTTCCAGCATGAGCCCGATCTCCTCGGCGAGGGCGTCCTGGGTACGCCGCAGCAGCTGCTCGGAGCTGCTGGGGGAGTCTCCGAACTCCAGCAGCGCCAGGGTCGACTCGGGAATCACCTGCCGGCCGTCGTCGTCGGTGATCCAGAGGGACGTGATGCCGTGGTCGATGAGCCGCTGCTGGTTGGCGGAGACCCGGAAGCGGTCGCCGAAGGCCGCATTCAGCGACTCGGTGACATGCTGGGCCACCGGGATGCCGACCATGGCCAGCAGGGTGAACGGGGTCATCGGCAGGCCCATGGGCCGGAGCGCGTTGTCGGCAATGTCGGCGGGCGTGCCCTCGTCGAAGGCGTTGGCCACTTCCCCCATCAGCCGCAGCAGCACGCGGTTCACCACGAAGGCGGCCGCATCCTGGACCAGCACGGTGGTCTTCTTGAGCGCCTTGCCCAGGACAAAGGCGGTGGAGAGCACTTCGTCGCTGGTCTTCGGCGCCCGGACGATTTCCAGCAGGGGCATGACGGCCACGGGGTTGAAGAAGTGAAAGCCGACCACGCGTTCGGGATGCAGCAGGTCCGCTGCCATCTCCGTGACCGACAGCGATGAGGTGTTGGTGGCGAGGATGCAGTCCTCGGAGACCACCGCCTCGACCTCGGCGAAGACCTGCTTCTTGACGGCCAGTTCTTCGAACACGGCCTCAATCACAAAGTCGGCGTCCGAGAACGCTTCCTTGGAGGCCGAGCCGGTGACCAGGGCCTTGGTGCGGTTGGCAGCGTCGGCCGAAATGCGCTGCTTGGCCAGCAGCTTGTCCACTTCGGCGTGGACGTACTCCACGCCCTTGTCCACCCGGGCCTGGTCGATGTCCGTCATGACCACCGGAACCTTCAGCTGGCGGGCGAACAGCAAGGCCAGTTGGCTGGCCATCAGGCCGGCGCCGACCACGCCCACCTTGGTGACAGGCCGGGCGAGCTTGGGGTCCGGTGCGCCGGCCGGCCGCTTGGAACGCTTCTGCACCAGCTCCAGGAAGGCGTATACCGTGTCGCGGAAATGCGGGGTCTGCATCAATTCCGCCAGCGCCTCGACTTCAAGGTCGGCTGATTCCTGCTGGCTCTTGCCCCGGCCGGCGTCCAGGACGTCCAGCACCTTGGCCGGTGCCGGCGCGGCGTTGGACGTCTTGGCCTCCACGAACTTCCGACCGGCCGCGATGGCCTTGTCCCAGTCCGCGTCGGTGGCCGCGGAGGTCTCGGCGCGGCGGTCCGCGACCAGCCGGCGGGCGTCGTCGTCGGTGAGGATTCGCGTGGCCCAGGCCAGCGACTGCTCCAGGCAATCGGCCGGTTCGAAGAGGACGTCGGCGATGCCCAGCCGGTAGGCGGCCGCGCCGTCGAGCGCCTTGTTGTTGCTCAGTGGGTTCTCGACCATGACCTTGACGGCATTCGCCGGGCCGATCAGCCGCGGGAGCCGGTAGACCCCGCCCCAGCCGGGGATCAGGCCCAAGAAGGCTTCTGGCAGCGAGATGGCGCCGGCGCCGGTGGAGATGGTGCGGTAGTCGGCGGCGAGCGCGATTTCCAGCCCGCCGCCCATCGCCGCTCCGTTGATGAAGGCGAACGTCGGGACGCCCAGGGAGGCGAGCGTGGCATAGGCATCGTGGCCCAGCCTGGCCATGGTCCGTCCGTCTTCGGGGCCGGTGAGCCTGCCCACGGCGCTCAAGTCGGCCCCGGCCACCAGGTAGTACGGCTTGCCGGTGATGGCGACGGCGGAGATCCTGCCCGCCGCGGCCCGCGCCTTGAGCCCTTCGAGTGCCGTGCCGAGTTCCACCAGGCTGTTGGGGCCCAGGGTGGTCGGCTTACGGTGGTCCAGGTCGTTGTCCAGGGTTAGCAGCGCCAGGGTGCCGGCACCGGGTAGTTCCACATCCTGCACGTAGGAATGGGTGACGGTCTCGTCCGGGAACTTCGCGGCCAGGGCCGTGTACTCGGCGTTCATGCGTGGTCCTCTCGTGCCTGTGCTGCCGCGGGGGCGGCGGTTCCGACAATTGCGGCGGCCGCATCGGCGGTGCTGCCCGAATAATCTGCATGGTGCGGGTTTTCCCAGATCACCGTTCCCCCCATGCCCAGTCCGATGCACATCGTGGTCAGTCCGTAGCGCACCGACGGGTCGTCCGCGAACTGGCGGGCCAGCTGGGTCATGAGACGCACGCCGGAGGCGGCCAGGGGATGGCCGACGGCGATGGCCCCGCCGTAGCGGTTGACGCGGGGATCGTCATCGGCAATTCCGTAGTAGTCCAAAAAGGACAGCACCTGTACGGCGAAGGCCTCGTTGATTTCGAACAAGCCGATGTCCGCGATGTCCAGTCCCGCCATCTTCAGGGCCTTCTCGGTGGCCGGGACGGGCCCGATGCCCATGACCTCGGGCTCGACGCCGGCGAAGGCGTAGGAGACCAGGCGCATCTTCACCGGCAGGCCAAGCTCGCCGGCGGCCTCCGCAGAGGCCAGCAGCGAGACCGTGGCGCCGTCGTTGAGGCCGGCGGCATTGCCGGCGGTGACCCGGCCGTGCGGGCGGAACGGGGTCCGCAGCCCGGCCAGGTCTTCCACGGTGGTGTCCGGCCGCGGGGGTTCGTCCGCACTGTGCAACGACCAGCCTTCGCCCGGTTTGCGGCCGGCCACCGGCACCAGGTCGGGCTGGATGCTGCCGTTCCGGTAGGCCGCGGCTAACTTGGCCTGGCTGGCCGCGGCATAGGCGTCCGCGCGTTCCCTGGTGATTGCGGGGAAGCGGTCGTGCAGGTTTTCGGCGGTGTTGCCCATGTTCAGCGCCGCAGGGTCCACCAGGCGCTCGCTGGCGAACCGCGGATTCGGATCCGCCCCCTGGCCCATCGGATGGTTGCCCATGTGTTCCACGCCGCCGGCCACCACCACGTCGTACGCGCCGAAGGCGATGCCGCCGGCCGTCGTCGTCACGGCGGTCATGGCGCCGGCGCACATCCGGTCAATGGCGAAGCCGGGGACGGAACGGGGCAAGCCGGCAAGAAGCGCGGCGGTGCGGCCGATGGTCAGGCCCTGGTCGCCGGTTTGCGTGGTGGCGGCAATGGCCACGTCGTCGATGCGGCCGGGCGGCAGCGTCGGATTGCGGCGCAGGAGTTCCCGGATGCACTTGACCACCAGGTCGTCGGCCCGGGTGCCGGCGTGGATCCCCTTCTCACCCGCCTTCCCGAACGGGGTGCGCACGCCGTCGACGAAGACGACATCGCGCAGGGCGCGGGGCGGGGACGTGGGGCTCACCTGATACCTCCATGAGATGCGGAACACAGTGCTGACCATGATGTTACCCGCCGGTAACTTAAGCAGCAAGCACGCCGTAGTGGTGCCCCGGAACAATGCAGCGGCTGCGGTCCGGCGGCTACGCTGGGCGGCAGGCAAGCGGCGAGGAGACATGAAAGCGGAAGAACAGCGGTATCGTCCGGCGGAGGCCTCTGCCGGCGCCTTCCTGGTGCTGGCGGCGTCGGTGCTGTGGGGAACCACCGGAACGGCCGCCACCTTCGCGCCCGGCGTCGGACCGCTTGCCATCGGCGCGGTGGCCATGGGAGTGGGCGGGCTTTTTCAGGCGCTGACCGCGCTGTGGCCGATGAATCGTGCCCGGCCGCAACTGCGGGTGCAGTGGAAGCTGGTACTTCTGGGGGCGGTGGCCGTTGCCGTGTACCCGTTGGCCTTTTACAGTTCCATGCGCCTGGCCGGCGTTGCCGTCGGCACGGTGGTGAGCATCGGCTCCGCTCCCTTGGCGTCCGCGCTCATCGAACGGGCTGCCGACCGGCACATCCTGGGGGCCCGCTGGGCCGGCGCCGCCGTGCTGGGGCTCTCAGGAACCGCACTGCTGTGTTTCGCGGCCGCGGGCGGCGGCGGCAACGGTGCCGCGGACGGCGACGCTGCCGGGGGCGCGGGCGGCACAATGGCGGGCATTGCCCTGGGCCTGCTGGCGGGACTGACCTACGCCCTCTACTCCTGGGCGGCGCATCGGATCATCGGCGGCGGAGTGCCCGCACGCGCCGCCATGGGCGCCATGTTCGGCCTGGGCGGACTGTTGCTGATGCCGGTGCTGCTGGCCACCGGCGCTCCGCTGCTGGCCTCGTGGGGCAACGTCGCCGTGGGGGCCTACATGGCACTGGTCCCCATGTTCGCCGGCTACGTGTTGTTCGGCCTCGGCCTCGCGCGGGTCCGCGCCAGCACCGCCACAACGCTTTCGCTGGCGGAGCCTGTCGTGGCCGCCGTGCTCGCCGTGCTGGTGGTGGGCGAGCGGCTGCCGCCGGCCGGCTGGTTCGGCGTCGCCCTGGTCATCGCGAGCCTCGCCGTCCTGACCCTGCGCGGCCGCCGCCCGGCTCCCGCGCCGGCGCGGCAGGGGCGGTCAGGCAGGGGAATGCCGTTCACGCCGGCGCCGCCGGATGGAGCCGGACACCGCCCCCGCTGAAGAATCGGCGGGCCCTGCAACAGTTGCCGTGGAAGTCCGCCGGCGCGTGGAGGCGCCGACAGCGCCGCCGCCGGTGGCCGCCTCGGGCTCAGGGTTCTCCTTGAGTGCCAGCGGCTCCGGGTTGGCGTACGCTTCGGCAAGCAGCCCGGCCGTCAGTTTTCGCTGCCAGGGGCGGGCGCCGAGTTCGGCCAGGGCGGCGTCCATCGTCTGTTCCGTGACGGGTTCCGGCGGACGCCACGCGGTGCGGCGCAGGTAGTCGGGGGTGAGCAGGTTCTCCACCGGCATGTCCAACTGCTCGGCCAGGCTTGCCAGCCGGGGACGGGCAGTTTGCAGCCGGGCCGCGGCGGCCGGGTCCTTGTCGGCCCAGGAGCGCGGCGGCGGGGGAGCGTTGGTGGGCAGGTGCAGGGGAGGCAGGTCCGTCTCGCCCCGGGCCGTGGCGACGCAACGCAGCCAGCGCGGTGCCTCGCGCTGCGCGGCCCGGCCGTGGAACCCGTGCGTCTCCAGCAGCTGCGGGACGGTGGCGGGCATGGCCTTGGCCGCGGCGACGATGGCCGAGTCCGGGATCAGCCGGCCCGGCGCAACATCGCGCTTGGCGGCCAGCGTTTCGCGTTCGTTCCAGAGTTCGCGCACGGCGGCCAGCTGCCGCCGGTCCCGGATCTGGTGCAGCCCGGAGGTGCGGCGCCAGGGGTCGACGCGCGGCGGCGACGGCGGCGCGGCGCGCACCGCCTCGAATTCCTCCAGGGCGTACTCGAGCTTGCCCGCGTCGCGCAGCCTGTCTATCAGGGCCTCGCGGAGCTCGATGAGCACCTCGACGTCCAGTGCGGCGTAGCGCAGCCACGGCTCGGGCAGGGGGCGCGTGGACCAGTCCGCCGCCGAGTGCTCCTTGGCCAGCGTGAAACCGAGCAGGGATTCGATCACGGCGGCCAGGCCCACCCGGGGCAGGCCGGCCAGCCGGGCCGCGAGTTCGGTGTCGAACAATTTGTCGGGCCACATGCCCAGCTCGGACAGGCAGGGCAAATCCTGGCTGGCGGCGTGCAGGATCCACTCGACGCCGCGCACGGAGTCATTGAGCAGCTTCAGGTCCTCAAACGGCTCGGGGTCGATCAGCCAGGTGCCGGCACCCTCGCGCCGCAACTGGACCAGGAAGGCGCGCTGCCCGTAGCGGAAGCCCGAGGCCCGCTCGGCGTCGATGGCGACCGGACCGGTGCCGGCCGCCAGCGCATCGGCGGCCCGCTGCAGCCCCGACTCGCTGGCGATGACCAGCGGAACGCCATCCCGCGGCGCGTCGAGGTGGATCAGCTGGGGGGTCTGCTCCCGGTGTTCTGCGGCGTCGTTGGAAGTGCTCTGGTCAGGGCTGTTCTGCCCGGACGTGTCCGAAGTCAAGGAGCTCATGATCCGTTCAGTTTAGGCCAGCAGCATGCGCCCGGCCGAATGGCGGGACGCGCCATGCCGTAATCGGAGGCGATGAAGCGCCGCACGCCGACTTCCTGGCAGCCCACAGCCATTTCTGATGCATCCGCAGCTCCCGGGTGATTACAAACTTGCAATTGACTTCGCTAGCGGATGGGTTCCTGCGGATGAGCCCTCATCTGGGTTGCGCCAGGACGACGGCGGGCAGGATGTGTTCGCACATTTCTCGGCCAGCGCCTCCAGCGGCGTCGTCGCAGGGATCTTGGTACTTGTTGCATCCTTGCCGGCCCGATGGACTTTCGGTCAGGCTATGTTCAGCCCGGCGCAGGAACGGTTACTTTCGGTTGAAAGGGCCCGCTCTGCGTTATTGAGTGCTGGCCGGGTTCTGTTGCGCTGCACGGCACAACTGCTCTTCACGTTCTTCCGGGGAAAGCTCGTTCCATTTCGCTGTCTGGGCTTGGATCTGGGCTTCGGAGAAACTCAGAACCTTCATTTCTTCGGGGGAAATGATGACACTGTTCTCCGCGCCGATCATATTCTTCCGGTCCAGTTCTGCGCCTGCACCGTCCGCGTAGTCAGCTGAGCATTCGACGAAGGGCTGGTGGGCATCCGGCGTGTCAATTGCAAGGCTCTGGCTGGGAAGGGTGCTGATGCCAAGGATTAGGCCGGCAGTCAGAAAGAAGACTGTAGTCAACAGGATGGACGGTTTCTTAGCCATTTGTTCCCCCTCGCATCAACCCCGGTTTGTGCGAGCGGGGACGAATCGATTTTCGCCCAGCCTACCCGGTGCGGACGGTGTTGCCGGACACTTGGCCTAGGAGCGGTGTGCCCCAGTAGTAAGGTTCCCCAGCCATTAGCCTTGCATCAAAGTAATGGCGGGGAAGTTTGGCTAGGAAAAGCTTCCAAAGAGTGCGCAAGACAAGCGGCTAAGCCCTACCGGCTCCGCTGGCGCGGGCCGGAGGGTGGACCACTCCGAGCCTGTCGTTGCCTCATCTGGAACCGGAAATGATTTCGGTTACTAGTAGCAGGGTGGCCGCAAAGAAGGGGGCCGCGCCGAGTGTAAACCCGATCCACGGCCATCGTCCGTGTTCAGGTTCGGCTGTCATCCGTTGTGCCAGTGCAGTGCAAGTGACGATAAGTGTCACCGGGGCGTACATGTGAGGCACGTTGAAAACTCCTATGCCCAGGAGCGTCACGAGCCAAATGTCAGCCAGCATAATCAGCACCAAGATTCCGAGTGACCAGGCAGGGACGACGAGACGTTTGTTGGGGAAGTAGATCATGACGAGGATCCCGAGCAATCCGAAACCTGCCAATGCAACCGCGCCCCATAGAACAGCGTCACCCACCTCGGCCCCAATTTCTTGGGAGGGGGTCTGGACAGCGTCCGAGGAGAGGTAGACAAAATGATGCAGGATGTGCACATACGCGGGAGGCAGGGCCAAGCCGATTAGCGTTCTCGCCCAGATGGATGACCACCAGGGAGAGTTGCCCCTTGAAATATCTGCTGCGGATGATTGCACGGTTTGGAAACCTACTTCTTTACCTGAGACTGAACCCACTTTGTGCGAGCACGCCAATGGCTCCGTCCATCTGTTCCTCGAAACACTACGGCCACCAGACTTCTGTACATAAAGGGTTCCCTTATGCTGGCTCTACGCTCCGGGAAGCGTTTGCATGCTTTCTGTGCAGACCAAGGATCATCATCGGGCTGTGCGGGTCGATCGGGGGGGGTCTGACCAGACCAGAAGTGCGGTGCGGACCAAATCTGGCTCAAAGAATGATTCATTTGGCTAATAGGTTGATTTGCAGCATTTCGGCGGGATCTGTGTGATTGCCGTGGATATGGTGACTGGCATGGAACCGGTTTTGAAATTTGTGCGGAATTGGGGCGCCCCTGTGGCGGCCGTCCTTTTCTTTACACTGTGGTGTATTGCGGAGGCAGGAAGGATGGGAGGATCCTGGCAGTCATGGCCAGGGAACTGGCCGCTGGTGCTGATGACACTGGCGGTTGCCACTGCCGCTTGGAAGCCTTTGGTCTCTCTTGGGTTCACGGTTGCACTTCTTACCGGACAGATAAGTCATATTTTGCCGCCGATGGAAGCCAATCACTGGGCCATTTACCTTGGCTCGTTTGTCGCTCTGGGCTTTATCGTGTGGATTGCCCCGGCCCGGCAGCGGTACATGGCTGTGGGCGTGAACGTGGCCGCCGCTGCCGTCATGGCGTTCCTGATGCTTTCGTGGCGATACGGCGACGGTGTCGGTTGGTTCCCCCCGGCGCAGGCCGGCGACCGGTGGATGCTGCAGGACTATGGCTGGCAGTTGTTCGCGCTCCTCCTGTTGATAGCCGGGGCGTGCGCCGCCGTCGGCGGACTGGCGGCGCTGTATCAGGAACGGGGAGGTTTGTTCCGGGCCCGCGAACTGGCGCAAAACAGTCTGCAGGAGACCGAGATCGACCTGATCGTGGAGCAGGAACGGACACGCATCGCCAGGGATTTGCACGACGTCCTCGCTCATTCGCTGGCAGTCGTCGCCGCGCAGGCCGATGGAACCCGCTACCTGAGCAAGGACCAGCCCCAAGCCGTCCTAAGCGCCCTGGACACGATCGCCCGATCCGCCCGGAGCGCCTTGGTGGATGCGCAACGCGTGATCGAGGGCGTCCACGATAACGGTATGGTGGCGCCCCAGCCGCTGCTGAGTGACATCCCGGAACTCATCGAAGGCATGCAGCGCGGAAGTTTGAAGATTCACCCGACCGAGTCCGGGACACCGGTGGAACTGTCTGCCGGGCAGGAGATGGCCGTCTTCCGAATCGTTCAGGAGTGCCTGACCAACGCCCTCAAACATGGCGGGCGCGGCACCGATGTGCAGCTCCACTTTGACTGGAGCGGGCCGGGCCTGACTCTGCACGTGGCCTCGTCCGGCGCCGCAACCGGCCAAGAAGATGCCGCGAATCCGGCCACGTCCCGGGTGGGGAGGGGACTTCCCGGTATGCGCGAACGCGCCCATCTGGCCGGTGGCTGGCTGACGGCCGGGCCGGACGGCGAACACTTCCGGGTGACGGCCTTTATCCCCTACGGAACCATGGAAGCGACGACGGGGGACGATGCAGTCGGCGCCGAAGCCAGGGACACCTTCGGTGACGTTTCGAGTGCGGAAGTCCAGCCGGCTCTCGCCGCAGCGGGCCTTCCCGGGCAGGCAGGGGCCGCACGGGAAGCGGACCACCGTGGTTGAGGAGGGGACACGTATCACCGTGGCCCTGGTGGACGACCAGCCCTTGTTCCGGGCGGGTATCCGCATGCTGATAGAGAGCCAGGAGGATCTGGAATTCTTGGGAGAGGCCGGTGACGGGGAAGCATCGGTGGCCCTTGCAATCGAACGGCGTCCGGACGTGATGCTGATGGACCTGCGTATGCCGGTAATGGATGGCGTCGAAGCCACCCGGCGGATCGTGCAGCACGCCGCGGCGGCCGGCATCGATAAGCCGAAGATCATTGCGTTGACCACGTTCAACAGGGATCAGGCAGTGGTTCAGGTTGTGCGGGCCGGGGCGAGCGGGTATCTGCTCAAGAGCGCGGAACCGGAATTTCTACTGGCGGCGATCCGGACCGTTCATTCCGGCTACTCCGTCATCGCCCCGGGATCCGTTCACTCTCTCTTCGAGCATGCAGCCCGCACCGTTCCCGCTATCGGCCCGGACTTGTCCGTACTTAATGTGTTGTCGGTGCGGGAGCGGGACGTCTTCCTGCTCGCGGCAAAAGGCCTGAGCAACGGTGAAATGGCGGAGAGTCTGTTCGTTTCTGAAGCCACCATCAAAACCCACCTGCGCAGCGTGCTGGACAAGCTCGAACTGCGCACCCGCCTCCAGTTGGTCGCCTTCGCCCACGAACGCCGCCTACTGGGCACCTGAACAGGCGACAGTTGCTCGATAACTGTTGCGGGCGCTGATTTGGTGCGTGCATCTCGGTTACCGGGCACTCTCGCGCACCGTTTACGCCGGCTGTCATGTCTCGAGTTTTGATCACCGGCATGCCAGGCGTGGGAAAGACAACGGTGCTGCACGAGTTGTCCCGGCGGGGCTACCGAACGATCGACACCGACTACGACGCCTGGGTGCTTCCTGACGGAACGTGGGATGAACCGCGGATGACGGCACTTCTGGCATCTCATTCGTCTCTGGTTGTCTCGGGGACTGTCGAGAATCAAGGTCGCTTCTATGACCGTTTCGCCGCTGTTGTTCTCCTGAGCGCACCCGTAGAAGTCCTCATCGAGCGAGTCTCGGTTCGTAAGAACAATCCCTACGGCAGCTCAGAGGCAGACCAGTCCGTGATCCGCCAATACGTTCTCGACGTCGAACCGTTGCTTCGGAAAGGGGCGTCCCACGAACTGGATGGTCGTCGACCGGTTCCGGAACTGGCGGATGAGGTTGAGCGTCTCATCTCGACGTGTGATGAGGCCTGACGCCCGATAAACGAACGGCTAGCAGGCACCTGGGAGTCATGTGGCGGGACGCAAAGAGTAAGGGGCCCGGCACGGCGTCCTTGACGCTAGCCGCCATGCTGGCGAAGTGCCCGGTTAAAGAGCGGCATAGAGGCGCAGGCCCATGTATCGTTCGGTGCTGTTCCCTGACCGCTACGCTCGTCAGCATGGGGAGTGAATCTATCCGAGCCGCATATAGGGCACGTGCCGCCGAGTACACGCGCATTCTTGGTTCCGTTGAGGACATGCACGAGCTGGATCGGCAACGCATCGGACGTTGGGCGACAAGTATTGACGGCTGCGTGATTGATGCCGGGTGTGGACCCGGCCATTGGACCGACTTCCTCTACCAATGCGGTGCCAATGTGCAAGGGATCGACCTTGTTCCCGAATTCATTGAAAGTGCCCGCGGGCGCTTTCCCGATGTGCCTTTTCGCGTTGCCTCCTTACGTAATCTAGACGTACCAGATGGATCACTGGATGGTGTGCTGGCCTGGTACTCCCTCATCCACATGCCACCAGACGAGTTGTCCTTCGTGCTCAAGGAGATCGCTCGTGCCCTTGCCCAGGGCGGGCAACTACTCGTCGGATTCTTCGAGGGTTTTTCGGGCAAGCCTTTCCCACACGCTGTTACAACGGCGTACTACTGCTCCATCGAGCAGATGGGGCACTTGCTCAGCGAAGCAGGTTTCGATGTGCTCGACGTCGAGACGCGCCAAGACCCCGGGAAGCGAGCCCATGCCGCCATAACGGCTTCCGTCCGGTAAAAAGAATGAGCAGGCCACTGTCAGCTACCTCATCGTGTACTCCTACGAGACCGCCGCCTGGGCAGGTCTACCCCTACGCCGCGCACGTTGCCGCGCTGACCCGGGAACTCGCCACGGCCCGGTGCCGGTCCGTAACGTGTGGCTCGTGCCCGGCCGAATGGCGGGACGCGCCGGCACACGGGCTGCCCTGCAGGCGGGCGTCGGCTGGTCAGTTGCGGCGGCGGTGCGGCAGGGCGGCAACACCTTCCGGCAGTGGCGGCAACCCGGCATAGGTGCACACCATGTCGCTCCACGCCTCCAGGTGGGAGCGGATGTCGGCGGAGGCAGGCGTCCAGGAGGCGCGAAGTTCGATGTCGATCGAGTCCTGCCGCCCGCTCAGCGTGCCGTAGCTTTCGGACAGGATGCGGGTCGCGGTGCCCCCGGCGTTGCGGTAAGGGGCGCCGTGGTTCTCCAAGGCTTCCACCAGCCAGTCCCACGCGACGGAGCCGAGCATGGTGTCGTTGCCCATGTCGGCGTCGAGCTCGGCGCGGATGTAGGTGACGATCCGGAAGGTTCCGTCCCAGACCGCCGAACCTTCCGGGTCGTGCAGCAGGATGAAGCGGCCGGTGGCCAGTTCCGGGCCGTCGGCGGTCTGCAGGGCGGTGACCACCGGGCCGTGGAGCGGCCGGGGGCCCGGTTCGGCGATGACTTCCGCGCCGAGGGCCACGGCGAAGGGGGCCAGCCGGGAGGGCGCGGGAATTTCCTCCAGCCGCAGTTCATTCCGGCACTGCGCTTGGCGCAGGTCCGACAGCGCGCGCATGAACTCAGGCGGCACTGCAGAGAGATCAATCGCACTCACACAGCCAGATTAGGCCCTGATGCCGCAGGACGTCAGGCAGGCGCGCCGGGGAGCGGAGGGCATCCCGGCGCGGGGCTAGGAGAGTTCGCTGCGGATGGCCGCGGCGAAGGCGTCGATGTCGTCTTCGGTGGTGTCGAAGGAGCACATCCAGCGGACCTCCCCGCGCGACGAATCCCAGTCGTAGAAGCGGAACTTTTGCCGCAGCCGGTCCGCCACCCCGGGCGGCAGCGCGGCGAACACGGCGTTGGACTGGGTCGGCTGGGTCAGGGACAGCCCCTCGACGCCCTCGACGGCGGCGCGCAGCCGCGCGGCCATCGCGTTGGCGTGGGAAGCGGAGCGCAGCCACAGGTCGCCGTCGTACAGGGCGATGAGCTGGGCGGAGATGAACCGCATCTTCGAGGCCAGCTGCATGTTCATCTTGCGCAGGTACTGCAGCCCGTGGGCCGCATCCGGGTTCAGCACCACGACGCATTCGCCGTAGAGCAGGCCGTTCTTGGTGCCGCCGAGCGACAGGATGTCCACCCCGGCGTCGGTGGTGAAGCTGCGCAGGTCGGTGCCCAGGGAGGCGGCCGCGTTGGACAGCCGGGCCCCGTCCATGTGCAGCTTCATGCCGCGTTCGTGCACGTGGTCGGCGATGGCGCGGACTTCCTCGATGCTGTACAGCGTGCCCAGCTCCGTGCTTTGCGTGATGGACACGGCCAGCGGCTGCGCGCGGTGTTCGTCCCCCCAGCCCCAGGCTTCCCGGTCGATCAGCTCCGGAGTGAGCTTGCCGTCGTCGGCCGGCACCGCCAGGAGCTTGATCCCGCCCACGCGTTCGGGCGCACCGTTTTCATCCACGTTGATGTGCGCGGTGGAGGTGCAGATGACGGCGCCCCACCGCGGCAACAGCGACTGCAGCGACAGCACGTTGGCGCCGGTCCCGTTGAACACCGGGAAAGCCTGGGCGGCGTCGCCGAAGTGTCCGGCGATCACCTGTTGCAGCCGCGCCGTGTAGGCGTCCTCGCCGTAGGCAACCTGGTGCCCGGTATTGGCGTGGGCCAGCGCGGTCAGGACCTCCGGATGGACGCCGGAGTAATTGTCCGAGGCGAAGCCGCGCAGGTCGGTGTCGTGCAGGGAACCGGAAAGCAGGGGGGAGTCAGTCACGTGTTTCAGTATTCCTTAATCAGTGGGTGCCGTCACAGCCGGACCCGGGTCAGGCCAGCCGGATGCGTTCCCCGTTGAGGCGGGCGGCGTCCAGCGTGAACAGGGAGGCGGCGGCGCGGCCCAGGTCTGCCACATCGGTAAAACCGGCAAATGCCTTCTCCGGATCGGCCCGGCGCATGGCGTCGTCAAGCAGGGCCTTGACGGCCAGGACGACGGCGGCAGAGCGCTGGGGGGCGGGATCCTCCTTGCGCCCGGACTGGGCCCGGCGGAAGGCATCGGCCACCGAGAACATCCAGCTCTCGGCGGCGGCTTTGGCGGCAGCGTAGTTGGCGCCGGACGCGGTGGGGGTATCCGTTGCCGTGCTCGAGACGATGGCCACCCGGCCGGACGCCGAGGCCTCCAGCTGGGAAAAGAACGCGCGGGTGGTGTTCCGCAGCGTGCTGATCAGCTGCCGGTGCAGGAAGTCCCAGTCCTCGTCCGACTGCCCCGTCAGGCCCTGGCCGCCGCGCCAGCCGCCCACCAGGTGGATCAGTCCGTCGGCCCCGCCGTGCTCGGCGGCAACGGCGCCGGCCAGCTCTTCCACGGCCCGGCGGTCGGCGAGGTCGCACTGGTAGGAGGCCACGGCATCGTTCTCCGCATAGGCGGCGTCGAGCCGGTCCTTGCTACTGCCGACCGCCAGCACGGTGGCACCCGCGCCGGTCAGGGCAGCGGTGACGGCCTGGCCGGAGGCGCCGGATGCGCCGGCGACGACCACCGTGAGGCCGGCGAGGCGGCCGGGGCCGGGCGCGGCGGCCAGCAGCCGTTCGGCATCGGGCGGCCCGTCGCCGTTGCGCTGGTATTCGGCGGCGGCCATGTCAGGCCGACTCTCCGGTGATCCCCGAGGTGGATTCGATCACCGGCTTCATCTTCCGCGAGAGGGCCTCGTAGAACATCGACAGCGGGAACTCGTCGTCCATGACCTGGTCGGTGACCTCGCGCGGCAGCCCTGTCAGCGGCAGGGCCTCGGGGCCCTTGGCCCAGACCGAGGCCGGGTGCGGGGTCAGTGTCTTGGTCAGCATCTCGTAGGCGGCCAGCCAGTGGGCCACCTTGGGCCGGTCGATGGAGCGCCAGTACAGCTCCTCGATTTCCCCGCCCAGGGCGACGACGGCGTCCGCCACGTTGTCCCAGTCGATGGAGAGCTTGCCGTCCGTCCAGTGCAGCACCCGGTGCTGGTGCAGCCAGGCGAACAGCAGCTGGCCGCCCAGGCCGTCGTAGTTGCGCACCCGGTTGCCGGTGATGGCGAAGCGGAAGATCCGGTCGAAGATCACCGCGTACTGCACCAGCCGGGCGTGCCTGCGGACCTGATCGGACGCGGTGGCGTCCTGGGCCAGGCGCACCGACTCGCGGAAGGCGGTCAGATCACAGCGCAGTTCCTCCAGCGAGTACAGGAAGTACGGCATCCGCTGCTTGATCATGAACGGGTCGAAGGGCAGGTCGCCGCGCATGTGCGTGCGGTCGTGGATCAGGTCCCACATGACAAAAGTTTCCTGCGTCAACTGCTGGTCATCGAGCAGGGCCGCAGCTTCTTCCGGCAGGTCCAGCGAGGTGATGTCGGCCGCGGCGCGGACCACCGTGCGGAACCGGGCCGCCTCGCGGTCGGCGAAGATGGCGCCCCAGGTGAAGGCGGGGGTTTCCCGCACGGCCACGGTCTCCGGGAAGAGCACGGCCGAGTTGGTGTCGTAGCCGGCCGTGAAGTCCAGGAAGCGGATGGGCACGAACAGCTTGTTGGAGTAGGAGCCCGATTCCAGTTCGCCGATGAAGTCCGGCCAGATGACCTCGATCAGCACGGCTTCGACCAACCGGTCGCTGCTGCCGTTCTGCGTGTACATCGGGAAGACCACCAGGTGCCGCAGGCCGTTGATCCGGTGCTGCTGCGGCTGGAACGCCAGCAGCGAGTCCAGGAAGTCCGGGACGCCGAATCCGCCGTCGCGCCAGCGGCGGAAGTCCACCACCAGTTTCTCCAGGTAGTCGGCGTCGTGTTCGAACAGCGGGGCCAGCTGGCCGATGGCGTCGATGATCACGTCCGTGTGCCCGGCGGCAGCGGGTTTGTTGCCGTCGTCCGGTACCGAGCCGTCGTGGACCTGGAGTCCGCGCAGTGCGGTGGCCGCCTCTTTCAGGCGCAGCCATGCCGGGTGCTGCGCCGGGTTGCCGTGCACGGCGGCACTGGAGTTGCTGCGGGTGGGGGTGATGGTCATCGTCGCCTCGCCTTTCCGTCGGGCCGGGTCTCCCGGCGCCTCACGTCGAATATGCAGCGAGCGTAGCAAGGCAACAGCACTACTTATGTCAAAAGCGGCCGGAGGTTAGGAAGTGTAATGCTCAGCCCCTCGGCGGGCGGGAATGATTAAGCCCGGCTCGTGCTGGCCGGGCTTGAATCAGATGAAACGTGGAAGCGCCGAAGGCGCCCGGGGAGGCGCGGTACGAAAAGCTACTGCGTGTCCTTCAGCGTCAGTGACACCGAGTTGATGCAGTAGCGCTGATCCGTGGGGGTCCCGTAGCCCTCGCCCTCGAACACGTGCCCGAGGTGCGAGTCGCAGCTGGCGCAGCGGACTTCGATCCGCTCCATCCCCATAGTCGAATCCCGCAGGTAGCGCACCGTGCCCTCGGCCAGCGGCGACCAGAAGGACGGCCAGCCGCAGTGGGAGTCGAACTTCTCCTTGCTGGTGAACAATTCGGCTCCGCAGGCGCGGCAGCTGTAGACCCCCTCGGTATGGGTGTCCCAGTATTCGCCGGTGTAGGGCCGCTCCGTGCCGGCCTCGCGGAGCACATGGTATTCCTCCGGGCTCAGCTCCTGCCGCCATTCATCATCGGTCTTGGTCACCGGGAACTGTCCGGCCTCTGTGTTGCTCATAGTCTCTCCAACGTTCACGAGTCGCCAATGTATCCCGAGCCCGAGTACAGGTGCAGGACCGGAATGCCCAGCTTGTCCTGTGCCCGGTTGGCCCAGTCGGTATGGAAGGTATCGGAAATGGAATGCGGCCGGGTGATGACAACGGCCCGGTCGGCGGGATGTTCCGCGACGTACTTGACCAGGGCGGACACGCCGTCGTCCTCGACGATGTCCACGGTGGCGTTGAAGCCCGCTTCCGCCAGCAGCCTGGCGGAGATGCGCCTGGCTTCGTCGGCCTCGTGCCGGGCCTCTTCCGGAGTCGGCTGGCCGTGCGCCAGCTCGCGGAATGCGGTGCCGACCTCCAGCAGGCTCAGCCGCTCGACGAAATCGAGCAGCAGGTTCCGCTTGGTGTCCTCCGGAATCAGCACCCGGAAGGTGGTCTGCCCGGCGGCGGTCTGCTCGCCGGCCAGCCAGCCGAAATTCTGCAGGTCGGCGTCGTTGAGCGGTTCCTCGGTCAGCACGACGATGGTTTCGGTCATGCGCCCAGCCTAATCAGCAGCACAAGCGGGGGACAACAACGCGGCGCGCCGACGGCCGCGCCGGTTAGCGGTCGGCACCGGCACCGGCAAGAATGGACCCATGGCTGTGTTCGAACGCTCAGACCGGTCCGGCCGGAACACCTCCGCCGGCGACGGCCAGCTGCCCCGTGCCCGCTGGCTGCTGCTCGGTGCCTTGGCAGGAGCCGGAGCCGGATCGGTGCTGGCCGGAGCGACGTCGGGACTGGCCTCCTATTTCGCCCGCCAGGTGCTCACCCCGGTCCGCGAGCACGTCCAGGACCTGGAAATCCTGGCCGTGGTCGGAACCGGCCCGCAGCAGGAAATCATCCTGCCGGCCACCCCGGACACCACGGCGCCGGGCGTCTACAGCGTCTATTTCGACGGCGGACGATCCGTGGCGCGGGTGGGCGAGGTGACGTCCTACTCGCCGCGGGAAGGCACGGTCCAGCGCAGGGTCGAGCAGGTGTATGCCGGCGACCTCGCCGCCGCCACGCGCGGCTGGTGGGGCGGTGCGGCCTACCCGGACCCGGCCGCCGTCGGGCTGGCCAACGAGGAAGTCGACATCGAGGTGGAAGGCGGCATTGCGCCGGCCTGGCTGGTCCGCGCCGAGGCGGAGGCGAAAACCTGGGCCATCATGGTGCACGGCCGGGGTGCGTCCCGGGCAGAGGGCATCCGCGCCGTCCGGTCGGTCCGCGGGCTGGGCATGGCGTCGCTGCTGATCTCCTACCGGAACGACGGCGAAGCCCCCTCCGCCCCGGACCGCCGCTACGGGCTGGGCATGACCGAATGGCGCGACGTCGAGGCGGCGATCGGGTTCGCCCTGGCGAACGGGGCGGAGGATGTGGTGCTGTTCGGCTGGTCGATGGGCGGGGCGATCAGCCTGCAGGCAGCCGACCAGTCCCGCTACCGGAGCCGGATCCGTGCGCTGGTGCTGGACGCCCCGGTGATTGACTGGACCGACGTGCTGGCCCACCAGGCGAAGCTGAACCGGATACCGGATGCCGTGGGGCAGTTCTCGCAGTGGCTGATCTCGAACAAGGCCGGACGGCTGCTGACCGGCCTCGCCGCCCCGCTGGACCTGAAGATGATGAACTGGGTGGCCCGGGCCGACGAGCTGCAGGTGCCGACGCTGATCGTGCACAGCGAGGAGGACGACTTCGTGCCGCACGGCCCGTCGGCGGCGCTGGCCGAGAAGAACCCGCTGGTCACGTTCGAGCCCTTCAGCGGGGCCGGTCACACCCGCGAATGGAACGTGGACCCCGAACGCTGGGAGCGCGTCGTCACGTCCTGGTTGACGCGGGTGCTCCGTCCGGTCGGCTAGGGCCCTCATCCGGCCTTCAGCGGGGAAAAGGACGCGCCCCTCCGCTCGGCCAGGTCCTTATCCGGCCTTCAGCGGGGCGAAGGACGCGCCCGTCAGCGCGGCCAGGTGCGCCGGGGCGATCTCGATATCCAGCCCGCGGCGGCCGCCCGAGACCAGGATGGCGCCGAAGTCCCGGGCGGTGGAATCCAGCACCGTGGGGCTGGCGTGTTTCTGCCCCAGCGGCGATATCCCGCCCAGCACATACCCGGTGCGCCGCCGGGCTACCTGCGGGTCTGCCATGGCTGCGCGCTTCCCGCCCAACGCTGCGGCCAGTTTCTTCAGGTCCAGGCTGGAACTGACCGGCACGACGGCGACCGTCAGCGATTCGTCCACGACGGCCATCAGGGTCTTGAATACGCGGGCGGGATCCATCCCCAGCGCCTCCGCGGCCTCAAGGCCGAAGCTGGGCGCCGCGGGGTCGTGGGCATAGGTGTGCAGCACGTGCGGAACCCCCGCCCGCTGCAGCAGCGTGGTGGCGGGGGTTCCGGCGGATGGTTTGTGCCTGGCCACCGTCAGGCCGAGGCGGCGCGCAGTTGCCGTGCCTCGGTGATCAGGCGCTTGATGCGGTACAGCATGGCGGACATGCCGCGGATCCGCAGCGGGGTGATGGCACGGGTCAGGCCCAGGTGCTCGGCGATATCGTCGGGAACGGCCAGGATCTGCTCTGCCGGCAGCCCGTTGAGCCCCTCGTGCAGCACGGAGGCGAAGCCACGCGTGGTGGGGGCTTCCGGCGGAGCCGAAAAGTAGATCTGCACGTCCTGGTCCGGGTCGTCGCCCAGCTCCAGGGTCAGGAAGAGAGGAGACTGGCATTCCACCACCTGCTCCAGCAGTTCCGGATGCCCGGCGAAGCGTTCCGGCAGCTCGGGCAGCTCCCGGGAGAACTCCAGCAGCAGCTGCAGCCGCTCGGCCTCGCTGACCGCCTGGAAGTCGTCGATGATTTCTGCCAGCGGTTCGGGAATCGCCTGCTCGGTCACGGTCATACTTGCGCTCTCTCTTGCAGTTTCGGGCTCGTTACGTCAACGTTGCGTGCCCGCCGGCTATTCCTCAGCGGGCCGAGGCGGGGATTTCGCCGGGCTCGGCGCCCCTGACGATCGGCACGCGCACGGCATTGCCCCATTCCGTCCACGAGCCGTCGTAGTTGCGGACCGTGTCGAAGCCCAGCAGGTACTTGAGCACGAACCACGTGTGGCTGGACCGCTCGCCGATCCGGCAGTACGCCACCACGTCGTCGCCCGGCTTCAGCCCGGCCTCGTCCAGGTAGATGGCCTCGAGCTCTTCGCGGGAACGGAACGTCCCGTCCTCGGCCGCCGCCCGCGCCCACGGCACGGACGCCGCCGTCGGAATGTGGCCCCCGCGCAGGGCCCCTTCCTCGGGGTAGGCGGGCATGGTGGTGCGCACGCCGGTGTATTCCTCCGGGGAGCGGACGTCCACCAGCGGCTTGCCGAAGTGGTCCAGCACGTCGGTGAGGAAGGCCCGGATGGGCGCGTCGTTGCGCTCGACGACGGGGTAGTCAACCGCCTCGGGCCGCGGCACCTCGGTGGTCAGCTCCCTGCCCTCCGCGATCCACTTGTCACGGCCGCCGTCCAACAACCGCACGTCTTCGTGGCCAAACAGGGTGAAGACCCAGAGCGCGTAGGCCGCCCACCAGTTGCTCTTGTCCCCGTAGAGCACCACGGTGGTGTCCCGGCTGATGCCCTTGGAACCGAGCAGCGCGGCGAAGCCCTCGCCGTCCACGTAGTCGCGGGTGTCCGGATCATTCAGGTCGGTGTGCCAGTCGATCTTCACCGCGCCCGGAATATGGCCGGTCTCGTACAGCAGGATGTCTTCGTCGGACTCCACGACCACCAGCCCGTCCGCGCCCAGGTTTTCAGCCAGCCACTGCGTGGAGACCAGGCGGTCGGGGTTGGCGTAGGCGGCAAACTTCTCGTTGTGCTCGGCGGCAATGGGCATGGCAAACCTTTCCTTGACGTGCAGCTTTCCATAGCGTGCAGACGGCCGTGCAAAACGGCCGGGGACTTCTGTTTAGCCTAACCACCGGAGCAGGCAAAAGCTTCCGGGGCCTCACCCCGCGTCACATCGTGGCCGGGCGGAGCGCCTGGGCCCGCAGGGAGGAGCGCCTGGGTGCGCCGGCCGGAGCACCGTGGCCCGCCGGCCCCGCTGTGGCCTGGCTTACACCGGCTGCCGCCGGCGGGCGGGGTAGCGTATCGTTTTGCTGGCGGCATTCCGGCCGCTGTGCATTCTCCGAGCCCATGTCAGGAAGGCAGCGGTTAGCCTACGTGCCCCAGATTGAACAGCTTTCACGCCGGACGCCGAAGGTGTCCGTGGACGAACTGCTGGCGGGCCTGCACCCGTCGCCGCGCTTCGGCGAAGTATCCTTCGCCAGCTACCGCCCGGACCCGGCCCAGCCGTCCCAGAGCGAGGCCGTGACTGCGCTGCAGCGTTTTGCGGTTGTGGTCGACCGGCCCAAGCCCAAGGGCTTGAAGAAGCTGTTTGGCGGCGGCAAGCCGGAGGGCCACTCCGGCATTTACCTCGACGGCGGGTTCGGCGTGGGCAAGACCCACCTGCTCGCCTCGCTGTGGCACGCCGTCGACGGCCCGAAGGCCTTCGGCACCTTTGTGGAGTACACCAACCTGGTCGGCGCCTTGTCGTTCCGCAAAACCGTGGAAGCGCTCAGCAGCTACCGCCTCGTGTGCATCGACGAGTTTGAACTGGATGATCCCGGTGACACCGTGCTGATGTCGCGGCTGATGCGCGAGCTCGCCGACGCCGGGGTCAAGCTTGCGGCAACCTCCAACACCCTGCCGGGTTCGCTGGGGGAGGGACGCTTTGCCGCCGTCGATTTCCAACGGGAAATCCAGGTGCTGTCCGACCAGTTCGAGGTCATCCGGGTGGACGGCGAGGATTACCGGCACCGGGGGCTTCCGGCCGCCCCCGAGCCGCTCAGCGACCACGAACTTAAGCGGCGGCTGCATGACTTCGATGGCAAGGTGGTGGCCGCCGACGAATTCTCCGATCTCGTCAACCACCTGGCCGGGGTGCATCCCAGCCGGTACAAGCAGTTTCTCGACGGCGTGGACGCGGTGGCCTGGCATAACGTGCACACGATCACCGAGCAGGCCGTGGCCCTGCGGTTCGTGGTGCTGGCCGACCGGCTCTACGACAAGGACGTGCCGATCATCGCCAGCGGCGTGCCGTTCGATGAGCTTTTCACCCCGGAAATGATGTCCGGCGGCTACATGAAGAAGTATTTCCGGGCGGTATCCCGCCTGACCGCGCTGGCCCGCGAGGGCCAGGCCGGCGAACCAGCGGCCTAGCTCCCGCAGCCGGGCGCGCACATGCCGCCACTGTGCAGGAGTAATGCCCTGCGCCTGATGACGATACGACCGGGCAACCGACGCGACCGACGCGGTGTTCAACTACGCGACCCCGCCGAATGGCCGAGACCGGGCGCCCCTACTCCGTGATGCCAAGCATGGTGCAGATGTTCGGCATGCTGTTGGCCGTGCACAGCCGGTACGTTCCGGGGCGAATGCTGTCCGGAATGATGAGGGTGTCTGGGCCAGGTCCCTCGACGCCAATATCCTTCCAGGTTTGGCCCTTGGGGTCGTTCGCAGGCCACCATGTTGGGGAACCAGAGCCGCCGTCGTCATCGGTCGTGGCAATGAGGTAGTAGCGGACAAGCCAGCTGTTGCCGTCCTGTTCTTCCAGAACCCAGGGGATTCCCCGGGAAGTTTCCTCGGGGAATCGGACCTTGATGGTCTGCCCTGGTTTAGTAGGAGAAGGCGAGACTTTGAGCAGTTCGGGATGCATCTGCGCGTCTGGATCGTTCACCCCTGCCGTGCCGGCTGGTTCTTGGACGGCGGTTCCTCCGGATGTTGAACTTCCACAGCCGGACAACGCCAGCAGTACGACAACCCCAGTCGTCAGTTTGGCTGTCGCATGCATGACCGCCCCTTGTTTGATGTACAACGGTCTGCGTCACGGTAGCGGCGGAACAGCATGGAGAGGAAGGGTGGGACGCTGCGAAGCATAACTTCATGTTGATGCGGCCAGATGACCAGGGCCTGGCCGAGGCAGTCGATTTCTTGGGGACAGAGGATGTGGAGGATCTGGAGCTTGGTGAGAAGTAGGTGCAGGAGGCACTGTGCGGTTCTGTGCCGGTCCTATGGTGGGACACTTACCTGACCGAGCTGGAGCGGACGAGGAATCAAAATCTCGAAAGGGAATTCATGAGATCCAATCAGCCCCGGCCAGATAACCCCTGGCCGCAGGACATGGTCATCTCTGTAAAAGTCGCGCCGAACCACCTATCGCTCCTGCTCTTCATCCGTAGCGTTTGGAATATTGCCCCGGATGTCGCCATTCCCGAGTTGAACCCGGCACCGAAGCCCGGTGCCTCGCGACTGCCTGCCACTGCAGACAGGACTGAGTGGGGCGCCCGTTGGCAGCAGGCTTGGGAACGAGCTTGGGCCTGGTACGACACGGGGGACCAGAAGAACCAGCATCCAACGCCGGAAATCCGCTCCGATCAGGAGAGACACGTGGCCTTCCCGCCGGGCTGGACTACCGAATACGGCTGGGATGGCGTGGACATCGACGGCTTCAACCATTGGCAAATCCAGCTGCAGCCCAACCACATGCTCCCTGTTGAACTACACCCCGAACGCCGCTGTCTGCCGGCTCTGATTGCCGCTTGGAAAACAGGTTTGGACACCGTCCTGGTCATGCCTTATCAGGGGGACTACGCCAAGCGCATCAGCCCAAGGCATCTCGTCGTCTCGGCGCAGACCCATGACGATCCCGAGAGCTACACTCGCGCCTTGGCCTCCAGGCTCCCACCCGGTTAGCTATCAGTTGCCGAGCAGCGGCGCAGGAATGGGACGGGCTGACGGGTCCGCCGGACCGCAAGGCACGCACGGGCGAATAAGCGGCCTCACGACAAAGGGTGCCGGCTCGCCTCCCGGCGGTCCGGCACCCTCCTTGGCGTGCCCAGGACTAGGCGGACGGAGTGTTCCCGTCGGACGGTGCCTGGCCATCCCTGTCACCGAACGTGTCGACGAAACGGGATGCCTTGGCCTGCAGGCCGCCTACCTGCTTGGAATACTTACCGCCGGTCTTGGCGTCGATGTAGTCACCGGTGCTGCCGACGGCACCCTTGATCTTGCCAGAGTGTTCTCCCACGAGACCGGCTGCCTTGTCCTTGAGTCCTCCGGCCTTGCCCTTGAGCTCGTCAAATACAGACACAGCCACCTCCTTTCCGACGGGGGGCCTTTCGCCCCTGCACATCCATCGTAGGCACCGCGCCGCGGGCGCTCAACGGAGTAGACGGCTTAAACAAGGAGGGCTCCCGCCGGGGGAGCCGTGGAGTGGTGGGCGATACTGGGATCGAACCAGTGACCTCTTCCGTGTCAGGGAAGCGCGCTACCGCTGCGCCAATCGCCCCGGTGTGCCCGAGGCGGGCCGCTGGAGAAAACGCTGAAAAAGAGAGCGGACGACGGGATTCGAACCCGCGACATCCACCTTGGCAAGGTGGTGCTCTAGCCAGCTGAGCTACGTCCGCGCGAAACGGTTTCCGGATCACTCCGGACTGCGTTCCAGTGGGCGATACTGGGATCGAACCAGTGACCTCTTCCGTGTCAGGGAAGCGCGCTAC
Organism: Arthrobacter sp. Y3223166; assembly: GCF_059090935.1. Classification (NCBI taxonomy): domain Bacteria; kingdom Bacillati; phylum Actinomycetota; class Actinomycetes; order Micrococcales; family Micrococcaceae; genus Arthrobacter; species Arthrobacter sp. Y3223166. The sequence goes on from NZ_JBNHGE010000009.1 coordinate 65,090, forward strand.
CGCTGCGCCAATCGCCCGTGATCTCTCACGAGATGTTTGCTGTGTCGCCGCAAACGAGGTGGGGACGGGATTCGAACCCGCGTATACGGCTTTGCAGGCCGCTGCCTCGCCTCTCGGCCACCCCACCGTGCCTATTCGCAGTTGCGCTAGGACCGGCCAGCGACGCTGGCACGTTACAGTGACTTGCGAGCGGACGACGGGATTCGAACCCGCGACATCCACCTTGGCAAGGTGGTGCTCTAGCCAGCTGAGCTACGTCCGCAAAAGTTTTCCATCACTTTTTCCGCGATCCTTCATCGAACGGCTCGCGGCGTCGCTGTGATTTCCAACGAGTAAAAACTCTATAGGACGATTCCCGCTTCGTCCAATCGACGCTGTGGCGGGTGAAACGACGCGGGCCGGTCGGCCCGGAGGCTATCGACGCGGCGGCGGGCCCGCCGACCCGTTCCGTGGCCCACCCGCGGTCCCGTTCCTCGCCCGCCCCAAAGACCACACAGGTAACAACTGCCCAGGCGCAGTGGCCGGGCGATTTTTGTTTCAGCGCCTCGGTGGGCTAGCATTTCTAGACGTTGCAGGAAGCGCCCGGCGCATCCGGCAGCAAGCCCGGGCGATTGGCGCAGTGGTAGCGCGCTTCGTTCACACCGAAGAGGTCACTGGTTCGAACCCAGTATCGCCCACCACGGAAAACATCCCCGGCCAGGCAGCATCGCCTGGCCGGGGATGTTTCGTTAACGGGCGCGGGGCCGGCCGCCGTCGCGCCGGCCCTGTGCCTTGCGGACCGGAACGGTCAGTGGAACCTGAGAAGATTTCCTTATGACTGCACCACTTCTTGCGCATGCCACCGCCAACGGCCGCATGTACGCGCGCTCCACCTCGGAGCCGCCGTCGGTTCCCTCCATCACCACCGTGATCGCGCAGGAGCCGACCACGCTGGACGGTTGGTTCGCCCACATGGCAGCCACCTCCCTGGCCTCCGATGCCAGGCTGGCCGAGGCCGCCGGAGACCCGGGGCGGCTGCGGTCGCTGGCGAAGGAAGCGACCCTGGCCGCCGACCGCTACCGGGATGCCGCCGCGCTGCGCGGGGACCGCGTCCACGCTTACTGCGAACAGGTGGCACTGCGGGCGCTGGACAGGGAGCACGACGTTGCGGGTGCCCGGGAGGCGCTCAAGGCCAACGGCGAAGAGGCTTTCGCCGCCAGGTTCGACGAATGGTGGCAGCTCTACGGGGTGGAGCCGATAGCCCCGGAGATCACCGTCTGGAACCAGGAAGTCGGATACGCCGGCACCCTGGATCTCGTGGCCCGGATTGCGGGGCGCACCTGCCTGATTGACTTCAAGACCAAGGGCACGGACCGCAACGGTCAGGTCAAGGCGCTCAACGACAAGGTGGTCATGCAGTTGGTGGCCGGCATGAAGGCACAGGAGTCGCTGGTCGACGCCGCGACGGGGAGCTGGGAGCCGTGGGCGCACGGTGACGATCCGCTGCTGCTGGGCGTGGCGATCGGTGAGACGGAAGTCCGGCCGATGCGCGCCAACCCCGAGGTGCTTCGATGGCACTGGTACCGCTTCTGCTCGCTGCGCCGGGCGTGGGAAACGCATCTGCAGGTAGCCGAGGCGGGCCGGGCGCTGCTGCCGATAGCGCCGCCCCCTGCGGCGGCCCTGCAGGCGGTCCAGCAGGCCCACTAAACTGGATCGGAACCCAACGGCAGCGTACTGAAGCGGCAACAGTGAGGACAAGAACTACATGGCGATCCTGAGCATCCGGATTATCGGCGACCCCGTGCTGCGGACCAAGGCGGAAACGGTCACCGCGTTCGGGCCGGAGCTGGCCAAGCTGGTGGCGGACATGGACGAAACCATGGAGGACGTCGACGGCGCCGGGCTGGCCGCCCCGCAGGTTGGCGTGAGCCTGCGCGTCTTCACCTTCCGCGTGGACGGCCGGCGCGGCCACGTGGTCAACCCGGTGCTCGAGCTCAGCGACGACTTCCAGGACGACGTCGCCGAAGGATGCCTGTCGATCCCCGCGCTCGGCTACCCGGTGCGCCGGCGCCGCTGGACACGAGTCACCGGCCAGGACCTGCACGGCAACCCGGTCGAGTACGAGGGCGAAGGGATGCTGGCCCGCTGTTTCCAGCATGAGGCCGACCACCTGGACGGAATCCTCTACATCGACCACCTCACCGGCGAGAACCGGAAGAACGCGCTGCGCTCCATCCGCAACGCGGGATACAACGGAGTGGCCGGCGAGACCCAGGCCCAGCGCGCGGCCCACGTCGGCTCCGGCTTCAGCCGCGGGCCCGCCCCGGCGGGCACGGGTTCCTTCGGGCAGCCGCTGGCATGACGGAAGGCGGCAGGCGCTTGCGGGTCCTCTTCGCCGGCACTCCCGGCGTGGCCGTGCCCTCCCTCGACCGGCTCGTCGGGGATGGCTTCGAGATCGTTGCCGTGCTCACCCGGGAGGACGCGCCGGTAGGGCGTAAACGCGTCCTGACCGCCTCGCCGGTGGCGGCCCGCGCCGCGGAACTCGGCGTGCCGGTGATCCGGGCCAACCGGATCGGATCGGCCGCGGCCGATGCCATCCGGGCAGCCGCCCCGGATGTGGCGGCCATCGTGGCCTACGGCGGCCTCGTCCCGGAGGCCGCGCTCGGCATACCCGAACACGGCTGGATCAACCTGCACTTCTCACTCCTGCCCGCGTGGCGCGGCGCCGCGCCGGTGCAGCACGCCATCATCAACGGCGACGACGTCGTCGGCGCCTCCACCTTCCAACTGGAGAAGGGGCTGGATACGGGCCCGGTGTACGGCACCCTGACCGAGGCGTTGCGCCCCGCGGACACCAGCGGCGAGGTGCTGGAGCGGCTCTCCCACAGCGGCGCCGTGCTGCTGTCGCAAACCCTGGCGGCCGTTGGCGCGGGCACAGCAGTGGCGGTGGCGCAGTCCGGCGACGTCAGCCTCGCGCCCAAGCTGTCCCTGGAGGACGGTCACATTGATTGGCGGCAGCCGGCGCTGGCCATCCGCCGCCGCATCAACGGCGTCACTCCCGAACCCGGTGCCTGGACCATGCTCGACGGGCAGCGCTTCAAGCTGGGCCCGGTACGCCTGCGGCCGGAGCACCGCGGGCTGCCGCCCGGGGCCGTGAGGCTGTCCGGCGGCTCGTCGGCCTCGGCGCTCGTGGGCACCGGTTCCCATGCCGTGGAGCTGGACAGGGTCCAGCCGGCGGGCAAGAAAATGATGGATGCAGCAGATTGGGCCCGCGGGCTCGGACAGCGTGAGGACGTGCACTTCGAATGAGCGGCCGGAATGAAGGCAGCCGGAACAGCGGACGCCAAGGCGGCGGCGGCCAGGGGGCCGGCCGCCGTGATGCTGCGGGGCGGGAGCGAAACCGCGGCGGCACCAGGCAGTACTCCCGGTCGGCTCCGTCGCAGCGGACGCGGGCGGCCGACCCGGCCCGGCTGGCGGCCTTCGAGGTGCTCCGCGCGGTGGAACGGGACGACGCGTACGCGAACCTGGTGCTGCCTGCGAGCATCCGCAAACACCGGCTGGACAAGCGCGACGCCGGCTTCGCCACCGAGCTGGCCTACGGCGCCCTCCGCGGTTTGGGCACATACGATGCCATCCTGGCCCGCTGCGTGGACCGGCCGCTTGACCAGCTGGACCCCGCGATCCTCGATGCGCTCCGGCTCGGTGCCCACCAGCTGCTGGCCATGCGGGTGCCGGCCCACGCCGCCCTGGACCAGACCGTCGGCCTGGCCCGCGCGGTGATCGGCGCTGGCCCCGGCTCGCTGATCAACGCCGTCCTGCGCAAGGTCACCGCCCGGGACCTGCACGGCTGGACCGCCGAGCTGACCGCCGGTGAGACCGACCCGGTCAAGGCGGCGGCTCTGGAACACAGCCATCCGGAATGGGTCGTGCGGGCACTGCGGCAGTCCCTGGCGGGGCACGGACGCCGCGTGGACGAATTGGAAGACCTGCTGGCGGCCGACAACGCCGCGCCGGTCGTAAATCTGGTGGCGCTGCCCGGGCTGGGCTCGCTGGACGAGGCGATCGACGCCGGCGCGGAGCCCGGGGAACTGGTCGCGGGTTCCGCCCTGTATGCGGGCGGAGACCTCGGCCGGCTGGCCAGCGTGCGGGCCGGAACCACCCGTGTCCAGGACGCCGGATCCCAACTCGTGGCGCTGGCCCTGGCCGCCGCCGCGCCGGTGACGCCGGGCGAGCGCTGGCTGGATCTGTGCGCCGGTCCCGGCGGCAAGGCCGCCCTGCTGGGCGCGCTGGCCGCCGAGCGGGGCGCCACGCTGCTGGCAAACGAGGTGGCCGAACACCGTGCCGAGCTGGTCCGGAAGGCCCTGGCGCCGGTACCGGCCGGGGTGTGGGAGATCCGCACCGGCGACGGCCGCGACGTGGGCGAGCTGTATGCCGGACAGTTCGACCGGATCATGGTGGACGCGCCCTGCACCGGGTTGGGGGCCCTGCGCCGCCGCCCGGAGTCGCGGTGGCGCCGGAAGCCCTCCGACGTGGCCCAGTTGGGGCCGCTGCAGCGCGAACTGCTCGGCGCGGCCGTGGCCGCCGCAAAGCCGGGGGGCCTGATCGCCTACGTGACGTGCTCCCCGCACCCGGCGGAGACGACGGCGGTGGTCGCCGACCTGCTGCGCCGGAATCCCGGGCTGGAACTGCTGGACACCTCCTCCGTCCTCGACGGGGTCAGCCTCCCCGGGCATTTGGAAGCAGGACAACCCGGCGGCGACGCCGTGGGCCGGGCCGGCGGGACGACGGCGCAGCTGTGGCCGCACCGGCACGGCACCGATGCCATGTTCATGGCGCTGCTCCGCCGAACCAACTAGGCCAACACCGGTTCCGACATCCCTCGACACACAGACAGGCAGGCAAGCAACCGATGGCACAGTGCTGCATCAACCCCAGCATCCTCTCGGCCGATTTCGTCAACCTCGAAGCCGAACTGCGGCGCATCAGTACCGCCGATGCCGTGCACGTGGACGTGATGGACAACCATTTCGTGCCGAACCTGACCATCGGGCTGCCGGTGGTGCAGCGGATCCGGGAAGTCAGCACCCTGCCCCTGGACGCGCACCTGATGATCGCCGACCCGGACCGCTGGGCGCCGGCGTATGCCGAGGCGGGGATCGAATCCGTGACCTTCCATGTGGAAGCGGCGGCGGCCCCGGTCCGGCTGGCCAGGGAGCTGAGGTCCCGCGGGGCCAAGGCGGGCATGGCGCTGAAGCCGGCCACCGCCGTCGAGCCTTATCTGGATTTGCTCCCGGAGATGGACCTCCTGCTGATCATGACGGTCGAGCCGGGCTTCGGCGGGCAGTCTTTCCTGGACGTGACCCTGCCCAAGATCCGCAAGGCCGCGCGCGCCGTGGCAGGTTCGGGGCTCCCGGTTGCGATCCAGGTGGACGGGGGCGTCACCGAAGAGACCATCGTGCGGGCCGCCGAGGCCGGCGCCACCGTCTTCGTGGCCGGATCCGCCGTGTACGGCAAGGACGATCCGGAGCAGGCCATCGCCTCGCTGCGGGCCGCGGCCGGCCGGCAACCCCAATCCTGAGGCTCCTGTGACCGGTGTTACAGGTTGTGACGGAATGGAACGTGCCACAAGGCAGTTGTGAGAGCATAGTTACGCAAACACAAACGTGCTCCGGGGTCGGTGTAAGTCCGAACCGGCGGTTATAGTCCGCGACCCGCTGCCGAGAGTTCCGCCCGGAACTTCACGCAGCGGTTGAACCGGTGAAATTCCGGTACCGACAGTTAAAGTCTGGATGGGAGAAGCACGTACAGGTGGCAGCCATGGGGCCACCGGGTACGGTCGATGACCGCGACCCGGAGACCCCGAAGCTTCCGCTCTGTCGTTCCCCGGAGCCGCCGCGGCTCGAAAGGAACGGCATGGATTTTCTGCGGTGGCTCTTTGAAGCCCAGATTCCCGTAGCCGGCAGCGCTCTGCTGCTGCGCGAAGTTCTGGGCAACGTCTTCGGCCTGCTCAGCGCGCTCGGCGGAATGCGCCGGAAGGTGTGGGCCTGGCCCGTCGGCATCATCGGCAACGTGCTGCTGCTGACCGTATTCCTCGGGTCGCTCTTCGGCTCCGCCAATACCGCCAACCTCCTGGGCCAGGCCGGCCGGCAGGTCATGTTCATCGCCGTGGCCGTCTACGGCTGGATGCGTTGGCGCTCCGCACGCAGCGGCGAGGGCCACGCCATCACCCCGCAGTGGGCCGGCGGCAAGGCGCGCCTGGGCCTGGTCGCCGCCTTGCTCCTGGGCACCGTCGCCCTGACCCCGATCTTCGCGGCCCTCGGCTCCTACGAGCCGGTCTGGGCCGATGCCTGGACCTTCGTCGGTTCATTGCTGGCCACCTACGGCATGGCACGCGGCTGGGTCGAATTCTGGCTGATCTGGGTGGCCGTCGACATTGTGGGCGTGCCGCTGCTGTTTAGCGCCGGCTACTACGCCAGCGCCTTTATGTACCTCTTCTACGGAGGCTTCACGCTGGTTGGATTCTTCGTCTGGTGGCGGGCCAACGCGCAGGCCAAGCCCGGCGTCGAAACCCTGCATCCCGATCCGCGCATCGGGCGCCCGGCCGGCGAGCAGGTGCAGGCGTGATGGGCCAGGCGGCAGTCGGCACGGCCAGGGATTTCGCGCCGGCCGAGCAGCGCGCCATGGAGCTTGCGCTGGATGCCGCGCGGCAGGGCGTGCGCGGAGCAAACCCCCTCGTGGGCGCCGCCATCATCGCCCCGCGGGGCGAGGTGGTCAGCATCGGTTACCACCGGGGCGCCGGCACACCCCACGCCGAAGTCGATGCGCTGGCGAACGTGTCCCCGGAGCGCGCCGCGGACCTGGCGGACTGCACCATGCTGGTGACCCTGGAGCCGTGCAACCACCGCGGCCGCACCGGCCCCTGTTCCGGCGCCATCCTGGACGCGGGCATCGGCTCGCTGGTCTACGCCACGGCCGACCCCACCGAGGCGGCCGCCGGCGGGGCGCAGCGGCTGGCCGAGTCCGGCGTCGCCGTGCGCACGGGACTGCTGCGGGAGCAGGCGCTGGACCTGAACCATCGCTGGTTCGAGGCCCGGCGGGAAGCGCGGCCGTTCACCACCCTGCACGTCGCGCAGACCGTGGACGGCCTGATTGCCGCGGCAGACGGCACCAGCCAATGGATCACCGGGGAAGAGGCGCGGGCGGACAGCCACGGCATCCGCGCCCGCGCGGACGCCATCATCGCCGGCAACGGAACCATCGCGGCCGACAACCCGAGGCTCACCGCCCGCGACCGGGCCGGACACGAAACTCCGGGCCAGCCGCTGCGCGTGGTGATGGGGCGCCGAAAGGTCGCGGCAGACGCCGCGGTCCGCGGCACCGATGGCCGCTTCCTGCAACTGGCGACCCACGACCCGGCCGAAGTCCTGGCCGAACTGGCACGGCGCGGCATCGGCCACGCGATGATCGAGGGCGGAGCTACCGTCGCCTCGGCTTTCCTTCGCGCCGACCTGGTCGACGAACTCGTGCTCTACCTGGCACCCCTGATGCTCGGCGCCGGCACCCGTGCGGTGGCCGACCTCGGCATCGGGACGCTGTCCGAGGCCGGCCGCTGGCGTTGGGACACGGCCGGCGGCAGCACCCGAATCCTGGGCGCGGACCTGCGCCTGCACCTGGAACCCCTGCCGTCCCACGGCACTCAGAAAGGCAAATGAATGTTTACCGGAATCATCGCGGAACAAGGGCGCGTTGAATCGCTGGACCTGAGTCCGGCCACTGACAGCGCAGTGCTGACCTTCACCGCCCCCGAAACGGCTGCCGGGCTCGGGCTCGGCGGATCGATCGCCGTCAACGGCGTGTGCCTGACCGCAGTCGCGCTGGACGGCAGCCGGGTCAGCGTGGACGTGATGGGGGAGACCCTCACACGCACCACCACCGGTTCGCTCCGTCCGGGGCAGCCGGTCAACCTGGAACGCTGCGTCCCGGCCGGCGGACGGCTGGACGGACATGTGGTTCAGGGGCACGTGGACGGTGTCGGCACGCTGGCCGAACGCGAGGACCTGGGCGACTGGGAGCGGCTGCGCTTCACCGTTCCCGTGGAGCTGGCCCGTTACATCGCGGAGAAGGGCTCCATCGCCGTCGACGGCGTCTCGCTGACGGTCACGAACGTCAGCGATGCCGGTGCCGCGACGCAGTTCTTCGAAGTCGGCCTGATTCCCACCACGCTGGCCGACACCGGCCTGGGCGCGAAACAGCCCGGCGACAGCGTCAACCTGGAAGTGGACGTCCTCGCCAAGTACGCCGAACGGCTCCTGGCCTTCACCACCGGAGCCAGGGCATGAGCGCCGCGGTGGAGCCGCGGATCGCGCTCGACACGATCGAAGCCGCTGTGGCGGCGGTCGCCGCCGGCCGCCCCGTCGTCGTCGTTGATGACGAGGACCGGGAAAACGAAGGCGACATCATCTTTGCCGCCGACGCCGCGACCCCCGAACTGATGGGCTGGACCATCCGCTATACCTCGGGCGTCATCTGCGTGCCACTGCCGGCGGCGCGAGCCGACGAACTGGGGCTGCCGCCCATGGTCGAAGTCAACCAGGATGCCAAGGGAACGGCCTACACGGTTTCCTGCGACGCGGCCGACGGCGTGACCACCGGCATCAGTTCCGCCGACCGTGCGCGCACCGCCGTGGTGCTGGCGGCGGCGGACAGCACTGCCGCCGACCTGACCCGGCCCGGGCATGTCTTCCCGCTGCGGGCGGTCGACGGCGGCGTGCTCGCGCGGCGCGGACACACCGAAGCCGCCGTGGACCTGTGCCGGCTGGGCGGGCGTGCGCCGGTGGGCGTCATCGCGGAACTGGTGCACGATGAAGGGGACATGATGCGCCTGCCGGCGCTGCGCGCCTTTGCCGACGAGCACGGCTGCCCGCTGGTTTCGATCGAGGACCTCGCGAACCACCTGGCCGGGAACGCGGACACCGCCGGCCTGCCGAAGGCGGCGAACCATGGACGGTAAGGACATCCGCGAAAAGACTCCGGCCGCCACGGTCGAGGGCGGGCCCGCGGTCCAGCTGCCCACGGCCTTCGGCAGCTTCACCGCCCAGGCGTGGACCGATGCCGCCACCGGCGTGGAGCACCTGAGCATCACCTCGCAGGTCAGTCCGGCGGCCGAACCTCTGGTCCGGCTGCACTCCGAATGCCTGACCGGCGACGTGTTCGCCTCCTACCGCTGCGACTGCGGCGAGCAATTGGAGCAGGCGCTGGCCATGATCGGAGAGCACGGCGGGACGGTCCTGTACCTGCGCGGCCAGGAGGGGCGCGGCATCGGGCTGGCCAACAAGATGCGGGCCTACGCGCTGCAGGAAGCCGGCGCCGATACGGTGGAGGCCAACGAGCAGCTGGGCCTGCCCGTGGACGCGCGGGACTACTCCGCCGCCGCCGCCATCCTGCGGGCGATGGGCATCGGCGCCATCCGGCTGCTGAGCAACAATCCGGCCAAGAGCAGCATGCTGGCGGCGCTGGGCATCGATGTGGTCGAGATGGTGGCCGCGGAGGTTCCCTTCCGGGAGCAGAACCGCCGCTACCTGGAGACCAAGCGGGACCGCATGGACCACCGGCTGGCCGTCCTGCAGACAACGCCCGTGCAGCAGAGCTGACGCCTGCGCCAGGCAAGCACCCACCAACAACCACCGACGAGAGTTTCACGAAGGAAGAACATGAGCGGACACGGAGCACCCACCATCGACATCACCGGCCTGCAGGCGGAGACCGGCGCGCTAAAGCTCGCCATAGTCGCCGCCAGTTGGCACACCGAGATCATGGACGGGCTGGTCGACGGCGCGCTGCGGGCGGCAACCGAGGCGGGCATCGGGGAACCGGCCCTGGTCCGGGTGCCGGGGGCTTTCGAGCTGCCCGTCGCCGCCGCCCGGCTGGCGCCCCACTATGACGCCGTGGTGGCGCTCGGCGTCGTGATCCGCGGCGGGACGCCGCACTTCGAGTACGTCTGCCAGGCCGCCACCGAGGGCCTGACCAGCGTCAGCGTGCAGACCGGCACCCCGGTGGGATTCGGGGTGCTTACCTGCGACACCGAGCAGCAAGGCCTGGACCGCGCCGGTTTGGCGGGCTCCAGCGAGGACAAGGGCCACGAAGCGGTGACCGCCGCCCTGGCGACCGCGGCCACGCTCCGAGGCCTCGGCGTCTAAGGCGGGCAGCGGCACGGCGCGGCGTCCGAGGCGGACCGTCGCGCGGCGCCGCATCTGAAACGGACCGCCGCGCGGCGCCGGAGGCATTCGTCACAATGGGAACGGCGGTTTGCCGCCCCCACGCGCTCCTGACGTAGTCTAAAGGGCGTGAAATCCTTCGAATCCCTGTTTGCGGAACTGAGCGAAAAGGCGCAGCAGCGCCCGGAGGGCTCCCGTACGGTAGCCGAGCTGGATTCCGGCATCCACGGAATCGGGAAGAAGGTCGTCGAAGAGGCCGCCGAAGTCTGGATGGCAGCCGAACACGAATCCGACGAAGCCGCCGCCGAGGAAATCTCCCAGCTCCTCTACCACCTGCAGGTCCTGATGATCGCCAAGGGCCTGCGGCTGGAAGACGTCTACAAGCATCTGTAGCGGGACGCCGCCCCTGCGCGGCGCCCGCCCAGACCCAGGCCTGTTCCACACTTGCGAGGCCCTGCTGCGGCCGAGACGATCCCAGAAAGACCCCCACATGCTGCGTGTAGCTGTTCCCAACAAAGGTTCCCTGTCCGAAGCCGCCTCCGCCATGCTGGGCGAGGCCGGCTACCTCCAGCGCCGCGACAGCCGCGAACTGGTCATGACCGATGCCGACAACGACATTGAGTTTTTTTTCCTCCGCCCGCGCGACATCGCCGTCTACGTAGGCTCCGGCACCCTTGACGTCGGCATCACCGGACGTGACCTGTTTCTGGACGCACAGGTGGACGCCGTCGAGCTGATGAACCTCGGCTTCGCGGCGTCCACGTTCCGGTTCGCCGGTCCGCTCGGCGAGTTCACCAGTGCCGCGCAACTGAACGGCAAGCGCCTGGCCACCAGCTATGACGGGCTGCTGCGCAGCTACCTGGCCGAGCACGGGATCGACGCCTCCGTCGTCCGGCTGGACGGCGCGGTGGAGTCCTCCGTGCGCCTCGGCGTTGCCGACGCGATTGCAGACGTCGTGGAGACCGGCAACACGCTCCGGGCCGCCGGGATGGAAATCTTCGGGGACCCCATCCTGAAGTCCGAGGCCGTGCTGATCGGCCGCGCGGGGGAGACCCCGGCCAATGGGCTGGACGTGCTGATGCGCCGGCTGCGCGGCGTGATTGTTGCCCGCGAGTACGTCATGATGGACTACGACATCCGCAAGGACCTCGTGGACGCCGCCGCGGCGCTGACCCCGGGGCTGGAGTCACCGACCATCTCGCCGCTGCGCGATACCGGCTGGGTGGCCGTGCGCTCGATGGTCCGCCGCACGCAGACCAACCGCATCATGGACGAGCTCTACGATCTCGGTGCCCGGGCCATCCTGGTCAGCACCATCCACGCCTGCCGCATCTGACTGCCCCGGAGTAAGCCATGACTGTTGCCATCCGTGTGATCCCCTGCCTGGACGTCGACGCCGGACGCGTAGTCAAGGGAATTAATTTCGAAGGCCTGCGCGACGCCGGTGACCCGGTGGAACTGGCGCACCGGTACGACCGTGCCGGAGCCGACGAGTTGACCTTTCTGGACGTCACCGCCTCCTCCGGCAACCGCGAAACGACGTTCGACGTCGTGGCCCGCACCGCGGAGGAAGTCTTCATCCCGCTGACCGTGGGCGGCGGCGTGCGCGAGGTCGCCGACGTCGACAAACTGCTGCGCTTCGGGGCGGACAAGGCCGCCATCAACACCGCCGCGGTCGCCCGGCCCGATGTGATCGACGAAATCACCCGCCATTTCGGTTCCCAGGTGCTGGTGCTCTCGCTGGATGCCCGCCGGACCGATGACCCCTCGGTGGCCTCCGGATTCGAAGTCACCACGCACGGCGGCCGCAAGGGCACGGGGATCGACGCGGTGCAGTGGGCCCGCGAGGCGGCCGACCGGGGAGTGGGGGAGTTGTTGCTCAACTCCATCGATGCTGACGGAACGAAGGACGGGTTCGACCTGGAGATGATCCGGGCCGTACGGGCGGCGGTGAAGGTCCCGCTGATTGCTTCCGGCGGTGCCGGGAAGCCCGCGCATTTCCCCCCGGCCGTCGCCGCGGGGGCGGACGCGGTGCTGGCCGCCTCGGTCTTCCATTTCGGGCCCGACGACGCCATCGCGCAGGTCAAGCAGGCGATCCGGGACGCGGGCTACCCGGTCCGGTGAGTCCCGGAGCCGGGGAAGCGGAAGGGTCAGAGGCCGATTTCGGCGCTGTCCAGCAGGGCCACGGCATCGGCCTGGCCCTCGAAGGTGACCAGCGCATGCCTGGTCCGGCCGGACGCATGCATCAGCAGTTCGCCCGGTTCTCCGCCGATGGCCACCGAGACGGGTGCCCGCTTGGCCACGTGCCGCGGGCCGTCCGGACGCACGAGCACGATGCCCAGGTCCACTCCCCGGTACAGCAAGGCCGCCCGCTTAACCAGTTCGTCCCACAGTGCCGCCGAATAGTCCTCGTCCAGCGCCCGCGGCGCCCAGCGGTCGGTGGCCCGGCGGATGTCTTCGGTGTGGACGAAGAATTCCACCAGGTTGGCCACCGTGTCCACGGCCGGCACCCTGAACGGGGACCAGGCCGGCGGGCCCGCGCGGAAGGCTTCCACCAGCTTGGCGTAGCCGGCCGGTTCCCGGGCTGTGTCCGCCACCTTGCGGGTGGCCTCGTCCGAAACCCTGGCCAGCGGCTTAAAGGCCAGGCCGAGGGCGGCACCCACTCGATGTTCACGGATGTACAGGTGGGCGGCCAGTTCGGCGGTCTTCCACCCCTCGCACAGGGTGGGTGAGTCCGGCCCGGCAGCCAGCAAGGTCTCGGCCAGGACTTCACGGGACGGATTTACGTAATGCATCACTCTGAACCTAGCACGAAGGAGGCGCTTGCGGGCCGATAAATGTGTACGTGCGCCCGCGCCCGCGCGGGCGGGAGCCTCCGGGACTTGGCACTAGACTTGTAGGGATGCCTTCCGAGTCTGATTCCCCCACAACAGTGCCGTCCGGGGCCGGCGCAACGGCCCTCGACCCAGCCGTCGCCGACCGGCTCAAGCGCGACTCCGCCGGCCTGGTCGCCGCGATCGTCCAGCAGTTCGACTCCGGTGAGGTGCTGATGCTGGGCTGGATGGATGACGAGGCGCTGCACCGCACCTTGACCAGCGGCCGCGTGACCTTCTACTCGCGCTCGCGCCGGGAGTACTGGCGCAAGGGCGACACCTCCGGCCACGTGCAGTTCGTCAAGTCGGTGGCCCTGGACTGCGACGGCGACGCCCTGTTGGTCCGGGTAGACCAGGTCGGCGCCGCCTGCCACACCGGCACCCGCACCTGCTTTGACGGCCGGGGGCTCGACGCCGTCGCCGGCCACAGCGCCGACCCGGACGCCAGCCAAGGAGCATCCGGCACCTGAACCGGCCCCCTGACCACCGCAGTATCAGCCACTGAAGCGAAAGACAGATAACGCATGCAGGACCTTGGCGTCATCAGCCCCAGCCTGGAGGAATTCCGCGCGCTTGCCCGCGACCGCAGGGTCATCCCGGTCTCCATCAAGGTGCTCGCCGATGACCAGACCCCCATTTCCATCTACCGCAGGCTGGCCGATTCCCGGCCGGGAACCTTCCTGTTGGAGTCGGCCGCCGTCGGCGGAGTCTGGTCCCGCTATTCCTTCATTGGTGCCAACTCGCGCGCCACGCTCACGACCAGGGACGGGCAGGCGCACTGGCTGGGGGAGCCGCCGGTGGGCGTGCCGCGCACCGGCAACCCGGTGGAGGCCCTGCGCGGCACGGTGGAGGCGCTGCGGACCGAACGGTTCGACTCGCTCCCGCCGCTGACGTCCGGGCTGGTGGGATTCGTCGGCTGGGAGGCCGTGCGGCACTGGGAGAAGCTGACGTCCCCGCCGGAAGACGACCTGAACCTGCCGGAACTGGCCATGAACCTTGTCACCGACCTCGCCGTGCACGACAACGCCGAAGGCACGGTCACGCTGATCGCCAACGCCATCAACTTCGACAACCGCGACGAGCGCGTGGACGAGGCATGGCTGGACGCCGTGAAACGCGCCAAACACCTGCTGGCGCAGCTCGCTGAACCGCTCGCGCAGCAGGTGTCGGTGCTGGAAGACGCCGCCCTGGAAACAGCCGACCTGATGAACAGCGTGACCCACCGCTGGGCCCGGGAGAAGTATTTGGCGGCCGTGGACCGCGGCAAGGAAGCAATCGTCGACGGCGAAGTGTTCCAGGTGGTGATCTCGCGCCGGTTCGAGGCCGAATGTTCGGCCGAGGCCCTCGACGTCTACCGTGTGCTGCGGAACCTGAACCCCAGCCCCTACATGTACCTGTTCAGCCTGGAAGACGCCGACGGCGTGGGCTACTCGATCGTGGGGTCCTCCCCGGAGGCACTGGTCACGCTGACCGGCGACGAGGTCATCACCCACCCGATCGCCGGATCCAGGCCCCGCGGGCACAGCGTGGAGCATGACAAGGAACTGGCGGAGGAGCTGCTGGCCGACCAGAAGGAACGCGCGGAGCACCTGATGCTCGTGGACCTGGCCCGCAACGACATCTCCAAGGTCTGCACGCCCGGCAGCGTCGACGTCACGCAGTTCATGGAGGTGGAGAAATTCAGCCACATCATGCATCTGGTCTCCACCGTGGTCGGCCGTCTGTCGCCGGACAAGAGCGCCTACGACGTGCTGGCCGCGACGTTCCCGGCGGGCACGCTCTCCGGTGCGCCCAAACCCCGCGCCCTGAGGCTGTTGGACGAACTGGAACCGCACCGCCGCGGCATCTACGGCGGCGTGGTGGGCTACCTGGACTTTGCCGGGGACATGGACATGGCCATCGCCATCCGCTCGGCGCTGCTGCGCGGCGGCGTCGCCTACGTCCAGTCCGGCGGCGGGATCGTGGCCGACTCCCAGCCGGAGGCCGAGGCGCTGGAGACCGTGAACAAGGCGGCGGCGCCGCTGCGGGCAGTGACCCTGGCATCGCGGCTCCACCCGGCCAACCCGGCACACGTACCGGTCAAGGGGCAGCAATGAGCGAAGAGAACACCTCCCCGGCCCGGGACGCGGCACCGGCGCCACGGCCTGCCGCCGCGCGTTGGCGGCGCAAGGGCACGGTGGTGCTCGCCGCCGTCGTGATGTCGCTGGCCGCCTTTGGCACCACGACGCAAACCTGGCTCACGGCCCGGTTCCCGGGGACCCGGGTGCAGACCCCCGACGTGAGCGTGCCCGGCAGCGACGCCGCTACCGCGGTGACGGCCCTGGCGCTGGTGGCACTGGCCGCCGCCTTGGCCGCTTCCATCGCCGGCCGGATCGCCCGCATCGTGATCGCCGTGCTGCTGGCCGCGGCCGGCATCGGCATCTGTGCCGCAAGCCTCACGGTGATCGCCAACCCGGCCGGGGCCGCTTCGGCGGCGATCGGGGAGGCGACCGGGCAGATCGGGGGAGAGGCCGCCGTCGGCATCACGGTCTTCCCGTACCTGGGCGCCGCCGCCGGTGTCCTGCTGTTGCTGACGGCCGTCTGGCTGCTGGCGGCCGGGCGTTCCTGGGCCGCGTCGAAGAAGTACGTGCCGGCAACCGAGCGGCAGGCCGACGGCATGCCGTCCGACCGGGCCGGCAGCGTGGATGAAATCGACAGCTGGGACCAGCTCAGCCGGGGCAACGACCCGACCGACTGAACCGCCGGCCGCCCGGCACCGGGCAGCGGGGCCGCCGGCAGCCGTGTCACACTGGCCTGCCGGGCCCGCAAACAATGGCAGAATGAAGTAGCAGAACCGTTTTTAGAGGGAGATACACCATGGGCAACCAGGCCACCGCCACCGAAACCGCGATGAAGACGGATCCGGCAGGCAGCATCCACGACGAGGTCATCGGCCACGGCAACAGCCCCGCCGCCTGGACCTGCGTGCTCATCATGATCTTGGGCTCCATCGTGGGAGGCATCGGCTTCGCCATGGCCTCGTCCCCGGTCTTCTGGGCCGGCGTGGCAATCATGTTCATTGGCCTGATCGTCGGCTGGATCATGAAGAAGGTCGGCTACGGCGTGGACGGCAGCAAGATCCAGGGCAGCGGACACTGAACGTGACCGTTCTCGACGACATCATCGTTGGAGTCCGCGAAGACCTCGAGTCCCGGCGCGCCCAGGTTCCGTTGGCGCAGATCCAGCGGCTGGCCGCGGCCGCGCCGGCCCCGCGTGATGCTTACGCGGCCCTGGGCGGCAACGATTCGCCGCGAACCGCGCTCAAGGTGATCGCCGAGGTCAAGCGCAAGAGCCCCTCCAAAGGCGACCTGGCGTCCATCGCCGATCCCGCCGAACTGGCCGCCGGTTACGAACGCGGCGGTGCCGCCGTGATCAGCGTGTTGACGGAGCAGCGCCGGTTCAACGGCTCGCTGGCCGACTTCGACGCGGTGCGCGCCGCGGTGGACGTTCCGCTGCTGCGCAAGGACTTCAACGTCGACGAATACCAGATCTTCGAGGCACGCGCCCACGGCGCCGACCTGGTGCTGCTGATCGTCGCCGCACTGGACGACGAACGGCTGAAGGCCTTGCTGGCGCTGACCCACGAACTGGGCATGGAGGCCCTGGTGGAGACGCATACCGCCGAAGAAATCGACCGCGCCGTCGCCGTGGACGCACGCATCATCGGCGTGAACGTCCGCAACCTGAAGACCCTGGATGTGGACCGCTCGGTGTTCGCCGGATTGGCGGGCCGGATCCCCACCGGCGCCGTGGTGGTGGCCGAATCCGGAGTCCGCGGAGTGGACGACGTGCGCGACTACGCCACGCAGGGCGCCGACGCCGTCCTGGTGGGCGAGGCGCTGGTCATCACGGGCGATCCGGAAGCCGCCGTCGCCGAATTCGGCGCGGCGGGCGCCGAGGCCATTGCCGCGCGCGGCTGAACCAACGCGCCACACAACTTAAGAATCCCCAGGGGCAGGCAGGCCGGTTGCGGCTGGCCGTCCTGCCTCCAGTAACAGACAGGACGGCCATGACGCAGAGCCCCGATACCCCGGCGGAGCCCGGAAACACCCAGGAACCGGCCGATGCCTTCCTGGCCGGCGGCAGCCTCCGCCATGCCCCCGGCCCGTATTTCGGTGCCTTCGGCGGGCGCTGGATGCCGGAATCCCTGATTGCTGCGCTGGACGAACTGGAAGACACCTTCGACAAGGCCAAGGCAGACCCGGAGTTCATTGCCCAGGTCGCCGAGCTGAACAAGAACTATTCGGGCCGGCCCTCGCTGCTGACCGAAGCCAAGCGCTTCTCCCGGCATGCCGGCGGCGCCCGGATCTTCCTCAAGCGCGAGGACCTGAACCATACCGGCTCCCACAAGATCAACAACGTGCTGGGCCAGGCCCTGCTGGCCCAGCGGATGGGCAAGACGCGCATCATTGCGGAGACCGGTGCCGGCCAGCACGGCGTGGCCAGCGCCACCGCCGCCGCACTGCTCGGCATGGAGTGCGTGGTCTACATGGGTGCCGAGGACACGCGCCGGCAGGCCCTGAACGTGGCCCGGATGGAGCTGCTCGGAGCCACCGTCGTGCCCGTCACCGCCGGGTCGCAGACGCTCAAGGACGCCATCAACGAGGCCCTGCGCGACTGGGTGGCCAACGTGCACAACACCCACTACCTGCTGGGCACCGCCGCCGGCGCCCACCCCTTCCCGGCGCTCGTCCGCTATTTCCACGAAGTCATCGGCGAGGAAGCCCGCGCGCAGATCCTGGACCAGACCGGCCGGCTTCCGGACGCCGTCTGCGCCTGCATCGGGGGCGGTTCGAACGCCATCGGCATCTTCCACGGCTTCCTCGACGACCGGAACGTCGCGCTGTACGGCTTTGAGGCCGGCGGCGACGGCGTCGACACCGGCCGCCATGCCGCAACCATCACGCTGGGCCGGCCCGGCGTGCTGCACGGCGCGCGCTCCTACCTCATGCAGGATGAAGACGGCCAGACCATCGAGTCGCATTCGATCTCGGCCGGGCTGGACTATCCCGGTGTCGGGCCCGAGCATTCCTACCTGTCGGACATCGGCCGGGCCAGCTACGAGCCGGTCACCGACAGCGAGGCGATGGACGCTTTCCGGCTGCTCTGCCGCACCGAGGGCATCATCCCGGCCATCGAGTCGTCGCACGCCCTGGCCGGGGCGCTGCGGGTGGGCAAGCGCCTGACCGAGGGCAAGGATCATCCGCAGGACGTCATCATCGTCGTGAATCTTTCCGGCCGGGGCGACAAGGACGTCGCCACCGCGGCGGAGTGGTTCGGCCTGCTGCCGGACGAATCGCCCGAGGCCGAAATCGGCTCCGAAGGAGAGCAGCTGTGAACAATACCGCCACCGCCAGCAAATCGGCCGCGGCCATCGACCGGGCCCTGGCCGACGGCCGGACCGCCCTGATCGGCTATCTGCCGGCCGGCTACCCCGACGTCCAGACCACCATCGACGCCGCCGTTGCGCTGGCGGAGAACGGCGTCGACGTCATTGAGATCGGCATCCCGTACTCCGACCCGGTGATGGACGGCGCCGTCATCCAGGCCGCCACCGTGCAGGCGCTGAAGGACGGCTTCCGGGTCAGCCAGGTGTTCGACATCGTCGCCGGCATCACCGCCCGCTGCGACGCCGCCGTGCTGGTGATGACGTACTGGAATCCGGTGCTGCGGATGGGCGTAGACGAGTTCTCCCGCCGGCTGGCCGAGGCCGGCGGCGCCGGGCTGATCACCCCGGACCTGATTCCGGACGAGGCGGCCGAATGGTTCGAAGCTTCGGACAAGTACGGGCTGGACCGCGTGTTCCTGGTCGCCCCGTCCTCCTCCCCGGAGCGGATGGCGATGACGGTCAAGGCCAGCCGCGGTTTTGTCTACGCGGTGTCGATCATGGGCGTCACCGGCGCCCGCGAGAGCGTTTCCGGCGCCGCCGAGCGCGTGGTCCGGTCGGCGCACGAGGCCGGAGCCGAACGGGTCTGCGTCGGCCTGGGCGTCTCCAGCCCCGAGCACGTGCGCGAGATCGGCGCGTATGCCGAGGGCGCCATCGTGGGCACCGCGCTGGTGGCCGAACTCGGCAACGCCGGCGTGCCGGCACTGGGCAAGCTCGCGGCGCGGCTAAGCGAAGGCACAGCCCGGGCCTGACAGAATAACCGGTGGCCAGCGGTTTGCCGCGGGCCGCGCCCGACCCGCAACTTTCGGCCAAGAGGACTCACCTGGTGTACAGCACGACTATCGCAACGGCCGTACCGGCCTCCATCCCCAGCCCCGGCTGGTCCGGATTCAGCATCGGCCCGCTCACCATCCATGCGTACGCGCTGTGCATCCTGCTGGGCATCGTCGCGGCCATCTGGCTCACCCACCGCCGTTGGAAGGCCCGCGGCGGGCCGGAAGAATTCATCTGGGACGTGGCCATCTGGGCCATCCCGTTCGGCATCGTCGGCGGCCGTCTCTACCACGTGTTCTCCTCGCCCGACGCCTACTTCGGGCCGAACGGCGACCTCGGCCTGATCCCGCAGATCTGGCGCGGCGGGCTCGGAATCTGGGGAGCGGTGGCACTGGGCCTGGTCGGTGCCTGGATCGGCTGCCGCCGGGCCGGCTTCAAGCTGCCGGCCTTCATGGATGCCGCCGCACCCGGCGTGCTGCTGGCACAGGCGATCGGCCGCTGGGGCAACTGGTTTAACCAGGAACTCTTCGGCGCCCCCACCACGCTGCCCTGGGGCCTGGAGATCGACGCCGACAACCCCAACTTCCCGGCCGACGCGGAACCGGGCACGCTGTTCCACCCCACCTTCCTCTATGAGTCCCTGTGGAACCTGGCGGGCGTGGCGCTGCTGCTGCTCCTGGACCGGCGCTTCAAGTTCCGCCGCGGCATGCTGTTCTGGCTGTACGTCGCGTTCTATACCCTCGGCCGGGTTTGGATCGAAATGCTGCGCATCGACGATGCCGAAATGATCACGATCTTCGGCATCACCCAGCGGTTGAACGTCTGGACGTCGCTGCTGCTGCTGGTCGCCGCCGTCGTGATCTTCATCGTGCTGGCGCGCCGTCCGCGGACCGTGGAGACCGACTCCCTGTACCTGCCGGGCCGTGAGCCCTCGGCAGTCGCGGAAGGGGCCGAATCCGGGCAGGCCGCGGCTCGGCAGGAGAACGCCTCCAAGCACGACGGCGGATCCCGCGCCGGCGGGGCAGGATCCTCCGTGATCGCGGGGGAGAAGGCCGAAACCGCTGCGGGGACGTCCGACGCGAAGGCCGGGGAGCCTGCCGCGGACGAAGATCCTTCAGCCGAGGCCGCCGCCAAGCCCGCGGATGCTGCCAACCCCGCGGATGCTGCCAACCCCGCGGATGCTGCCAAGCCCGTCGATGCGGCCAATGCCCCCAAAGCCGCCGATGCCGCGGCCGGGAACGACCCGCTCAGGACGGACAACAACCGCAGCCAGAACTAGTTTCCCCGCGCAGCCGCCGGAACGCAGCAATCTGACGTTCCGGCGGCTTCGTGCGCTCCGGGCTGCCGCCGGCAATCCGAAAAGCGGTCGGTAAAAAACCGGAAAAGCCTGTGTTGCGGGGTCCCCGCCGTGCTATCGTCGCTCTACCGCAGAACAGACTCGCTCCGCGGCCGGTCCGCCCTCACCGTCGGGCCGAACCATCAGTACGCACCTCCCGGACCACCAACCGGGCGCAGGCATGCGGCGTACCGACCACACTGACGTGGATTCTCCGCCGGACAGGCGCACCACCCAGTGCGGTCCCGGCGGCCGTGGCCGATCGACCGCACAGTTCATCCTGGCGGCCCCATCCGACCCCTGGACACCGAATGCGCTGTGCGGGGTGAGCTGGCCACAGAATCCATGGATCACGGGCCTGCTTGCTCGAGCGGGCCCGGGCGGGGCCAGCGCCGTCCCCTTCTCACCTACATCCAGGAGAAGGAAGTTCAGATGACTCCTCCGTTCAAGGGGTCGAGTACCCCGCGCAGCCTCGGCGGCGGACACGAACGCCGGCACACCACGGTGCCCTCGCCGTTCAGTCGTTTCGCCGCCTACCCGGAAAAAACCGGTCTGTACGACCCCGCCCACGAAAAGGACGCCTGCGGCCTGGCGGTGATTGCCACCCTCCGGGGCGGGCCGGGCCACCACATCGTCGACGCGGCGCTGACGGCGCTGCGTAATCTGGAACACCGCGGCGCGGTCGGCGCCGACGAAGGAACCGGCGACGGCGCCGGGTTGCTCACCCAGATCCCCGATGAATTCTTCCGCGCGGTGGTGGGCTTCGAACTGCCGGCGGCCGGCCGGTATGCCGCCGGAACCGCGTTCCTGCCCAGTGACGAGTCTGAGGCGGCGGTAGCGCGGGACGGCGTGGAGGCCATCGCCGCCTCCGAAGGCCTCACAGTCATCGGCTGGCGCGACGTCCCGGTAGTGGCCGAACTGGTCGGCGCCATGGCGCGGTCCTGCATGCCCCACTTTGCCCAAGTGTTCCTGGGCCTCGACCCGGCCGCTGCCGGCAGCAGCGATGTGGATGCCCGCGTTTTCCGCGTCCGCAAGCGCGCCCAAAACAAGTTCGGCGTGTATTTCCCGTCGCTGTCGTCCAAGACCATCGTCTACAAGGGAATGCTGACCACCGCGCAGCTGGAACCCTTCTACCCGGACCTCTCCGACCCTCGCTTCAAGACGAAACTGGGTATCGTCCACTCCCGCTTCTCCACCAACACGTTCCCCTCGTGGCCGCTGGCCCAGCCGTTCCGCACCATCGCGCACAACGGCGAGATCAATACGGTCAAGGGCAACCGCAACTGGATGCGGGCCCGCCAGTCGCAGCTGAAGGGCCCCCTGCTGGGCGACACGCCGGAAGAGCTGTTCCCCATTTGCACGCCCGGCGCCTCCGACTCCGCCTCTTTTGACGAAGTCGCCGAATTGCTGATGCTCGCGGGCCGCCCGATTACGCAAGCGATCATGATGATGATTCCGGAGGCGTGGGAGAACCACGCCACGATGGACCCTGAGCGCCGTGCCTTCTACCAGTACCACTCGATGCTGATGGAGCCGTGGGACGGCCCCGCGGCCGTTTCCTTCACCGACGGCCGGCTCGTTGGGGCCGTGCTCGACCGCAACGGCCTGCGCCCGGCCCGCTACTGGGTCACCGAGGACGGGTTGGTCGTGCTGGCCTCGGAGGTCGGGGTCGTCAACATCGATCCCGCCACGGTGGTCAGGAAGGGCCGGGTCTCACCGGGAAAGATGTTTTTGGTGGATACCGAGGCCGGCCGGCTGGTCGAGGACGAGGAGATCAAGGCCGACGTCGCGGCCGCCAACCCGTGGGGCGAATGGCTCAAGGACAACATGATCCGGCTGGAGGACCTGCCGGAACGCGAGCACGTGGTGCACACCGCCGCGTCGGTCAACCTCCGCCAGCGGACCTTCGGCTACACGCAGGAAGAGCTGCGGATCCTGCTGGGCCCAATGGCCCGCACCGGCGCCGAACCGCTGGGGGCCATGGGCACCGACACCCCGATCGCGGTGTTGTCCAAGCGCCCTCGGCTGCTGTTCGACTACTTCGTGCAGTCTTTCGCCCAGGTGACCAACCCTCCGCTGGACGCCATCCGCGAAGAACTCGTGACCTCGCTGCGTTCGTCGATCGGCCCCGACGGCAACCTGCTGGCGACCGGCCAGGTTCGCACCACCCAGGTGGCGCTGAACTTCCCCGTGATCAACAACGACGAACTGGCCAAGATCGCCGCGATGGAAGACGAGGAGGGCAGCCGCCTCGCACTGAAGGTGAGTGGCCTCTACCGGCCGGACGGCGGCGCCGCCGAATTGGCCGCCCGGCTGCAGGAGATCTGCGAAAAGGTCTCCGGCGCCGTCAACCGCGGCGTGAAGTTCATCGTGCTCTCGGACCGGGACTCGAATGCCCAATGGGCGCCCATCCCGTCGCTGCTGCTGACCAGCGCCGTGCACCACCACCTGCTCAAGAGTGCCAACCGGACCAAGATCTCGCTGCTGGTGGAAGCCGGCGACGTGCGTGAGGTCCACCACGTGGCCGCCCTCATCGGGTACGGCGCTTCCGCCGTCAATCCGTATTTGGCGATGGAAAGCTGCGAGGAACTGGTGCGCAACGGCGACCTCCAGGGCGTCACCGCGGCCCAGGCCGTGCAGAACCTGATCAAGGGCCTGGGCAAGGGCGTCCTGAAGATCATGTCCAAGATGGGCATTTCCACCGTCCCCTCCTACTGCGGTGCCCAGACGTTCGAAGCGATCGGGCTCGCCCAATCCCTGGTCGACCAGTACTTTGCCGGCACCCAGTCGCAGCTCGGCGGCGTGGGCCTGGACGTCATCGCCGCCGAGGCCGCGGCGCGTCACGCCCAGGCCTACCCCGCCGACGGGATCGAAGACCCCCACCGGTCCCTCGAGAACGGCGGCGAGTATCAGTGGCGCCGTGAAGGACCGCCGCACCTGTTCAACCCGGAAACGGTGTTCCGGCTGCAGCATGCCACCCGTGAACGGCGCTACGACGTGTTCAAGGCGTACACCCGCGGCGTGGACGACCAGGCGAAGGACCTGATGACGCTCCGCGGCCTGTTGAAGTTCAAGGCCGGCGCCCGCCCGCCCGTGCCGCTGGAGGAGGTCGAACCGGTCTCCAGCATCGTCAAGCGGTTCTCCACGGGGGCCATGAGCTACGGCTCCATCTCGCAGGAGGCGCACGAAACGCTCGCCATCGCCATGAACCGGCTGGGCGGGAAATCGAACACCGGCGAGGGCGGCGAGGACGTGGACCGGCTGCTGGACCCGGAGCGCCGTTCGGCGATCAAGCAGGTGGCCTCCGGCCGGTTCGGCGTCACCAGCCTGTACCTGACCAACGCGGAGGACCTCCAGATCAAAATGGCCCAGGGAGCCAAACCCGGCGAGGGCGGCCAACTGATGAGCCAGAAGGTTTACCCGTGGGTGGCCCGGACCAGGCATTCGACACCGGGCGTGGGCCTGATCTCGCCGCCGCCGCACCACGACATCTACTCGATCGAGGACCTGGCGCAGCTGATCTACGACCTGAAGCGCTCCAACCCCTCGGCGCGCGTGCATGTGAAGCTGGTGTCCGAGGTCGGGATCGGCACCGTGGCGGCCGGCGTGACCAAGGCGAAGGCCGACGTCGTCCTCGTCTCGGGGCACGACGGCGGCACCGGGGCGAGCCCGCTGAACTCGCTCAAACATGCCGGAGCGCCCTGGGAACTGGGGCTGGCCGAGACGCAGCAGACGCTGATGCTCAACGGGCTGCGGGACCGGGTGGTCGTGCAGGTGGACGGGCAGCTGAAGAGCGGCCGCGACGTGGTGATCGCGGCGCTGCTGGGCGGCGAGGAGTTCGGCTTCGCGACGGCGCCGCTGGTGGTCTCCGGCTGCATCATGATGCGCGTCTGCCACCTGGACACCTGCCCCGTGGGGGTTGCCACGCAGAACCCGGAACTCCGCCGCCGGTTCACCGGCAAGCCCGAGTTCGTGGTGAACTTCTTCGAGTTCATTGCGGAGGAAGTGCGCGAACTGCTGGCCGGACTGGGCTTCCGCAGCCTGGCCGAGGCCATCGGCCACGCGGAGCTGTTGGACACCCGCGAAGCACTCGACCACTGGAAGGCCGACGGCCTGGACCTGTCACCGATCCTGCGCGGCTACGGCACCGATTCCGACATCCCGCTGCGCAACATGACCACGCAGAACCACGAACTGGACAAGCACTTCGACAACCAGCTGATCGCCATGAGCTCGGACGCGCTGACCAACCGCGAACCGGTGCGGATCAGCCTGGACGTGATCAACACCGACCGGGCCGTGGGCACGATGCTCGGCCACGAAGTGACCAGGCGTTTCGGCATCGAAACCCTGGCGGACGACACCATCGACGTGACGCTGACCGGACAGGCCGGGCAGTCGCTGGGCGCCTTCCTGCCCGCCGGCATCACCCTGCGGCTGCTCGGCGACTCGAACGACTACGTCGGCAAGGGGCTCTCCGGCGGACGGATTATCGTCCGGCCGGACCGGGCCAACACGTTCGCGTCCGAACGCAACGTGATTGCGGGCAACGTCATCGGTTACGGCGCCACCAGCGGCGAGATGTTCCTGCGCGGCCAGGTGGGCGAGCGGTTCCTGGTCCGGAACTCGGGCGCCACCGCCGTCGTCGAAGGAATCGGCGACCACGGCTGCGAGTACATGACCGGGGGACTGGCCCTGGTCCTGGGCCGGACCGGCCGCAACTTCGGCGCCGGCATGTCCGGCGGCGTGGCCTACGTGCTGGACCTGGACCCCGGCATGCTGAACACGCAGAGCACCGGCAACGGCGAATTGCAGCTGCTGCGGCCGGACCCGGCGGACGAAGGGACCATCGCCACCCTGTTGAAGAAACATGCGGAGGAGACCGGTTCCCGGCTCGCCGGGCGCCTGCTCGAGGACCTCGAAGGGACCCTGGCCCGCATCACCAAGGTGCTGCCGCGCGACTACGCGGCGGTGCTGCAAGCCCGGGCGAACGCCGAAGCCGAAGGGCTCGACCCCGACGGCGACGTTGTCTGGACCCGAATCCTGGAGGTAACCGGTGGCTGACCCACGCGGATTTATGAAAGTTCGAGAACGCCAGACCCAGCCCCGCCGTCCTGTTCCCGTGCGGATCATGGACTGGAAGGAAGTCTACGAGGCGCAGGAGAAGGGCGTGCTCCGCAGCCAGGCCGGCCGCTGCATGGACTGCGGCATCCCGTTCTGCCACCAGGGCTGCCCGCTGGCGAACCTGATCCCGGAGTGGAACGACCTGACCTGGCGCGGCAAGGACCAGGAGGCGATCGAGCGGCTGCACGCCACCAACAACTTCCCCGAATTCACCGGCCGGCTGTGCCCGGCGCCGTGCGAGGCGGCCTGCGTGCTGGGCATCAACCAGCCGGCGGTGACCATCAAGCAGGTGGAAGTCTCCGTCATCGAGGAAGCCTTCGACCAGGGCTGGGTGACTCCGCACGCGCCGGAGCGGCTGACCGGTCACACGATCGCCATCGTCGGATCCGGCCCCGCGGGGCTGGCCACGGCGCAGCAGCTGACGCGGGCCGGCCACACCGTGGCGGTGTACGAGCGCGACGACAAGGTGGGCGGTTTGCTGCGTTACGGCATTCCCGACTTCAAGATGGAGAAGCACTACCTGGACCGCCGGCTGGAGCAGATGCGGGCCGAGGGCACGCGGTTCCGCACCGGCATCGAGGCGGGCAAGGACATCAGCTGGGATCAGCTGCGCCGACGCTACGACGCCGTGGTGATCGCGACCGGTGCCACCGTGCCACGGGACCTGCCGATCCCCGGGCGCGGGCTGTCCGGCGTGCACTTCGCCATGGACTACCTGGTGCAGGCCAACCGGGTGGTGGCCGGCGAGGCGGTCCCGGACCAGATCGACGCCCGGGGCAAGCACGTGGTGATCCTGGGCGGCGGCGACACCGGCGCGGACTGCCTCGGCACCGCGCACCGGCAGCAGGCGTCCTCGGTTACTACCCTGGCCATCGGCAAGCAGCCGCCGGCACAGCGTGCTTCGCACCAGCCGTGGCCGACATTCCCCACGCTGTTCGAAGTGGCCAGCGCCCACGAGGAAGGCGGCGAGCGGACCTACCTCGCCTCCACCGTGGAGTTCGTGGGCGAGAACGGCGTGCTCACCGCACTGAAGGTCGCCGAGACCGAGTTCGTGGACGGCAGGCGGGTGCCCAAGCCCGGCACGGAGCGGGAGATCCCGGCGGACCTGGTGTTCCTGTCCCTGGGCTTCACCGGTCCGGAGCATGCCGGGATCGACGCGCAGGTCAACGCGTCCTTCGACGAGCGCGGGAACGTCGCCCGCGACGGCGGCTACATGACCGGCGCCGGGGGCATCTTCGTGGCCGGCGACGCCGGGCGCGGACAGTCCTTGATCGTGTGGGCGATCGCCGAGGGGCGCGCCTGCGCCGCCGCCGTCGACCGGTGGCTGACCGGTACCACGCGGCTGCCTGCACCGGTGGCCCCGCAAGACCGTGCGATCGCGGTGCTGCCCTAGCGGCGGCCCGCCTGCGCGATGGCCGCATTCTGATTAGGGTAGGTATATGAGACGCGCAAAAATCGTTGCAACCTTCGGCCCAGCCATCGCCAGTTATGAGAGCACCTTGGCCGTCCTCCAGGCGGGCGTGGACGTGGCCCGAATGAACATGAGCCACGGCGACTACCGCGTGCATCAGCAGACCTACGACAACGTCCGCAAGGCGTCGGCCGAACTGTCCAAGCCGGTGGGCATCTTCGCCGACCTGCAGGGCCCCAAGATCCGCCTGGGGCGCTTCGTGAACGGCCCCCACCACCTCGCGGTGGGGGACCGCTTCACGATCACCACGGAGGACGTGGAGGGAACCGCCGAGCAATGCTCAACCACGCACAAGGGCCTGCCGGGCGACGTCAACGTGGGCGACTCCCTGCTGATCGACGACGGCAAGGTGGCGCTGAAGGCCATCGAGGTCGACGACGTCAAGGTGGTCACGGAAGTCACCGTGGCGGGTGCGGTGTCCAATAACAAGGGCATCAACCTGCCCGGCGTCGCGGTCAACGTCCCGGCCCTGAGCGAGAAGGACGAGGAAGACCTGCGCTGGGCGCTCAAGACCGGCGTCGACATGGTGGCCCTGTCCTTCGTGCGCAACGCCGGCGACGTCCGGCGGGTCCACGAGATTATGGACGAGGAGGGACGCCGCGCCCCGGTCATCGCCAAGATCGAGAAGCCGCAGGCCGTGGACGCCATCGAAGAGATCATCGACGCGTTCGACGCCATCATGATCGCCCGCGGCGACCTGGGCGTGGAGTTGCCGCTGGAGGACGTGCCGCTGGTGCAGAAGCGCGCCGTCGAACTCGCCCGCCGCTGGGCGAAACCGGTGATCGTGGCCACCCAGGTGCTCGAATCAATGATCGACAACCCGCGGCCCACCCGGGCCGAGGCATCGGACTGCGCCAACGCCGTGCTGGACGGTGCGGACGCGGTCATGCTCTCGGGCGAAACCAGCGTGGGCAAGTACCCGTTGGAGACGGTCCGGACCATGGCCCGGATCATCGAGTCCACCGAGCAGCACGGGCTGGACCGCATCCAGCCGCTGGGCAGCCAGCCGAAGACCCGCGGCGGCGCCATCACCCGGGCGGCCGTACAGATCGCCGACCAGCTCGACGCCAAGTACATCTGTACGTTCACCCAGTCGGGCGACTCGGCCCGCCGGCTCAGCCGGCTGCGCCCGGGGCGGCCGGTCTTCGCGTTCACCCCGCTCCAGTCCACCCTGAACGTGCTGTCGCTGACCTGGGGCATCCAGCCGCTGGTCGTGGAGTTCGTCGAGCACACGGATCATATGACCGCCCAGGTGGACCGGATCCTCTACGAGCGCGGGCTGGTGGAGATTGATGACCTGGTCGTCATCGCCGCCGGTTCGCCCCCGGGCAAGGCCGGTTCCACCAACTCCCTGAAGGTGCACCGGGTAGGCGACCTGGCGGATGCCGGCGAGCTGCTGGACGGCCAGCCGCACCCCCGGCCCGAGCGGGTCGGCCCCTGGCCGACGTCGTAGGCGAAGGGCCGGCGCAGTCCGCGGACAACAGAACGGCCTCCGGATCATTCCGGAGGCCGTTCCCGTAGTCTAGTTTCGCCAACTGGGTTGGCCGTTCGCGTTGCCTTAGTTCACCTGGTTGATGATGGTCTCGGCGACTTCGCGCATGCTCAGCCGGCGGTCCATCGACGTCTTCTGGATCCAGCGGAACGCTTCCGGCTCGGTCAGGCCCATCTTGGTGATGAGCAGGCTCTTGGCCCGCTCCACCAGCTTCCGGGTCTCGAACTGCTCCTGCAGGTCGGACACCTCGGACTCCAGGGCGGCGATCTCTTCGTGGCGGGAGAGCGCGATCTCGATGGCCGGGATCAGGTCCGCCGGCGTGAAGGGCTTCACCACGTACGCCATGGCACCGGCGTCGCGGGCGCGCTCCACGAGCTCTTTCTGGCTGAACGCGGTCAGCAGCACCACCGGGGCGATGCGTGCCTTGACGATCTGCTCCGCGGCCGAGATGCCGTCCATCACGGGCATCTTCACATCCATGAGGACCAGGTCCGGCTTTAGTTCCTGGGCGAGTTCCACGGCCTTTTCGCCGTTGTCGGCTTCGCCAACGACGTCGTAGCCCTCGCCCCTCAAAATTTCGACGATATCCAGGCGGATCAGTGTCTCGTCCTCCGCGACGACGACGCGGCGAGCGGGGACAGACTCGGTTTGTTCAGACACTGGCGCTCCTAGAGTGTTGCGTTGCCATTGGCATGGCGTCGGTTCCGTGAAATAGCCTATCGGCATGTAGAGTAGATTCGCGCACCGGGCAGCATGACGGTTTTCACAGTTGGAGACCGGCTTCGCGACCGATGCAGGCCCGAGTGGCGGAATGGCAGACGCACCGCACTCAAAATGCGGCGGGGAAACTCGTGTGGGTTCGAATCCCACCTCGGGCACGTTTTTACTGTGCGGAGGCATGTAGGTCTCTGGTAGTGGACAAATGTTGACTTGTGGGCCCCTTCGGGGGTTGCAGACACCGGCTGTTCCGTTGGCTTTGTGCGCTTCCGGTTTTTGGTCAGTGGGTTAGGACCCCGGGCGCCCCGGCCAGTCCTTGCCGGCCCATGGGTCGTAGTCGCTGATGAGCTCCTCCTGCGGCGGCCGCTTCGTTACGGGGACGTGCTGCAAGTTCACTCGCACCCTGTACCAGAGCGAGCTTGATCCGCGCATTCCGTCGACGAGCACATCAGCCGGTTGCAGGGCCGGGACGACGTCCGCATGCCGAGTCTTCCACTCATCGAGCGCCGCGTACGCCTCGGGCTTGGTCTTGGTTCGGGCCACTTCAATGAGCGGCATCATCGACTTCCGGCGGCCGGAGCCGTCGCCGCCGCCCGGCGGTTTCTCGGCGGGGCCGAGCTCGGCCGCCAAGGCGAGGAGCCCGTCGAGGGTGCCGACCGCGTCATCGATGCCGGCGTGAGGGTCGCCCACGTCGGCGAAGCGCTCGAGCACCGAGCGCACAGTGAACTGTTCCGGCCGGGCGGAGGTGACCTCGTCCCATGTGAGCGGCGTCGAAACCCGGGCGTCGGGCAGGGGCCGGATCGAGTACGCGGAAGCCACGGTGCGGTCTTTGGCGTTCTGGTTGAAGTCGACGAACACACTCTCGCCGCGCTCCTCCTTCCACCACCGTGCGGTGGCGAGGCCGGGAGCGCGGTTTTCGACCTCGCGAGCGAGGGTCTCTGCGGCGAGCCGCACGTGGCGGTACGACCATTGAGGCGCGATGCGCACAAGGATGTGGAGTCCCCGCGACCCACTCGTCTTCGGCCAACCCACCAGTCCCACGTCGTTGAGCACTTCCCGTGCGACGCAGGCGACGTCGACGATCTGCGACCAGTCGACTCCCGGCATCGGATCGAGGTCGACCCGCAGCTCGTCGGGGTGCTCGAGGTCCTCGGCGCGCACGGGGTGCGGGTTGAGGTCCAGGCATCCAAGATTCACGACCCACGCTAGGCCCGCAGCATCCCTAAGGACGGCCTCTTCGGCTGATGTCCCCGACGCATAGTGCAGCGTTGTCGTGTGGATGAAGTCAGGGTGGTTTTCAGGCACGCGCTTCTGAAAGAATGGCTCAGCATCGATGCCCTTCGGGAAGCGCTTGAGCACCATTGGGCGGCCGCCGGCGCCGCGCAGTGCACCATCCGCGACGGCAAGGTAGTAGCGAACCAGGTCGAGCTTCGTCAGCCCGGGTTGTGGGAACACCACCTTGTCCGGACTCGAGATGCGAACCTCGCTGCCGGCAATGTTAAGGATCTCGGCTGGGGCCTTCGACGGGTTCATTCCGCCACGCTAGCAACGATCGGATGTCCCAACCAGACCAGCTGCGCGGCAGCCCGGCCTGGTCTTGTTTGCACAGGGATGCGGTCCAACCCTTGCCGGTGTACCCCTTCTGGGTGTCGAATCTGTTAACAGCACGCGGGTGTGCGGGGACGAGGCTGCCTACGACGCCAGGAGGCGCTCATGTCGGGGAAATCGGCCAACGGGTTGGCGAAGGGTTCTGGACGGAGCGCGGATCTGCGCCGGGCGGAGGTCTCCGCCGCGGCAACGGTGTCCCGGCCGGAGCAGATCCGCAACGTGGCGTTGGTGGGCCACTCCGGTGCCGGGAAGACGATGCTCGCGGAGGCACTCTTGCTGGCGGCGGGGGCCACGAACCGGATGGGTTCGATCGTCGACGGCACCACCGTCAGCGACTCGGATCCCTCCGAGATCCGCCAGCAGCGTTCCGTCGTGCTCTCCGTCCTTCCCGTGATGTTCGACGACGTCAAAATCAACCTCTTGGACACTCCGGGCTATTCGGACTTCACCGGCGAGCTGCGGGCCGGTCTTCGTGCCGCCGACGCCGCCCTGTTCGTCGTGTCCGCCGTGGACGGGATCGATGCCGCGACCACCGCGCTGTGGGGCGAATGCGAGAGCGTCGGGATGCCGAGGGCGGTGGCCATCAGCCGGCTGGACCACCCGCGGGCCGACTTCGAAGCGGCGCTGGCCGGCTGCCGCCGCGCCTTCGGCGAGTCCGTGCAGCCGCTGTACCTGCCGGTGCGGAGCGGGGCGGACCTGACGGGGCTGCACGCACTGCTGTCCGGCACCGTATCGGACTACAGTGCCGGGGAACGCAAGCCCCACGTCCGTCCCGCGGACGCCGGGGAGCTCGCGGGAGCCGAGGAGGCCCGCAGCGCCCTGATCGAAGGCATCATCGCCGAGAGCGAGGACGAGTCCCTGATGGACCGCTATCTCGGCGGCGAGGAAATCGGCCTCGATGTGCTGTTCTCCGATCTGGAGACCGCCGTCGCGCGCGGATTCTTCTACCCGGTGCTGGCCACCTCCTCGGAAACCGGGCTGGGGATCGCGGAACTGCTGGACATGCTCCAGCGCGCATTCCCGTCCCCGCTCGAGCGCCCGCTGCCGGCGGTGACGGGACTCTACGGTTCGCGCAGCACCCCGCTGCGCTGCGATCCCGAGGGAGCGCTCGCCGGCGAAGTGATCCGCACGACCACGGACCCGTTCCTAGGCCGGGTCTCCCTGGTCCGGATCTTTTCGGGCACCCTGCGGGACGACTCCGCCATCCACGTGTCCGGACACGGGCTCGCCGACCGGGGCCACGCCGACCACGACAGCGACGAACGGGTAACGCATCTGCACGCCCCGCTCGCCTCGACCCTGCGGTCGGTGTCCTGGTGCATCGCCGGCGACATCTGCGCGTTGACGAAGATCGGCACCGCCGAGACCGGGGACACGGTGTCGTCGCGGGAGCAGCCGATGCTCATCCAACCGTGGGAGATGCCGGAACCGCTGTTGCCCGTCGCGGTGGAGGCTGCCACGCGCAACGACGAGGCCGCCCTGGCGAAAAGCCTGGCCAAGGTGGCCGCGGGCGACCCGACCCTGCGGGTGGAGCGGCATGTGGAGACCCACCAATTGATCCTGTGGTGCATGGGCGAGTCGCACGCCGAGGTGGTGCTCGACCGGCTGCGCGGGCAGGGCGTGAATGTGCAAACGGTCGACGTCGTCACGCCCCTGCGGGAAACGTTCGCGGCCGGGGCCACCGGACGCGGACGCTACGTCAAGCAGTCTGGCGGGCACGGCCAATTCGCCATCTGCGAGATCGAGGTGGAACCGCT
Organism: Arthrobacter sp. Y3223166; assembly: GCF_059090935.1. Classification (NCBI taxonomy): domain Bacteria; kingdom Bacillati; phylum Actinomycetota; class Actinomycetes; order Micrococcales; family Micrococcaceae; genus Arthrobacter; species Arthrobacter sp. Y3223166. The sequence goes on from NZ_JBNHGE010000009.1 coordinate 97,860, forward strand.
TCCGCGGGGCTCCGGATTTGAATTCGTGGACAAGATCGTCGGCGGCATCATCCCGGGGCCCTACATCGCGTCCGTCGAGAAGGGTGTCCGGGCGCAGATGGAAAAAGGCGTCTCCGCCGGGTTCCCCGTCGTCGACATCCGCGTGACGCTGGTCGGCGGCAAGACCCACAGCGTCGATTCCTCCGACGCGGCCTTCCAATCCGCGGGTGCCCTGGCCTTGCGGGAAGCCGCTGCGGCGGCGCGCATCCAGTTGCTGGAGCCGGTCTCCGCCGTGACGATCACGGTGCCCGACGACTACGTGGGAAGTGTGATGAGCGACCTGTCCGCCCGGCGCGGACGCCTGACCGGATCGGATTCGGCCGGCGGGGACCTCACCGAAATCAGTGCCGAAGTCCCGGACCAGGAATTGCTGCGCTACGCCATCGATCTTCGTGCCCTGACCGGCGGCACCGGGCGTTTCCGGCGCGCCTACCTGCGGCACGACCCGGTTCCTTCGGCAGCGGCGAGCGGGGTGGGGCAACGGTAAGGTCTTCGGTTGGAACGGGCCGGTCACCCGCCGGAGCGGAGGACGCGGGCGAGTTTCCCCAGGGCGTCCGTCCAGCCGGCCCGGTGCAGGTCGAGACGTTCCTCGGTGGCGAACCCGCCCTGCCGGAGGGCGAGGCGGGTGCCGCCCTCCGAGGGTTCGAGCGAGAGCGTGACGACGGTTTCGCGGTCATCGGGCGCGGGCTCCTCCCACCGGAAGGTGTAGGCGAGGCGGCGTGGAGGGACGATTTCGAGAAACTCGCCGGCGAGGTGGAAGGGCGGGCCGTCGGGTGGTTTCATCGTCAGCCGGTAGGTGCCGCCCGGCCTGGCGTCGAGCACGGCCTCGGGTGTTGTGAAACCTTCGGGACCCCACCATGTGGCCAACTCACCCGCCTCCGTCAGCATGCGGAAAACCATGTCGCTCGGCGCGGCCAGGACCACCTTCAGCTCCAGCACGAAACCGCCGGGTTGCTCGTTCATCGGACGCGGCCCCTTTCGGCACGGACCCGCAGCCGGAGGCGCGCGGACCCCTTGCCCGACCATCGTAGTCCAGCGGTCCGGCCCCCGGGCAGGAGCCCTGCATGGGGGTCGAACCGGTCATGGACATCCCCTGATGCCGGTGGGAGCATGGCTGTATTCGCGCCCCGGCCGCACGGCCGCGGCGGGAGGCAGCGGCTGGAGGAATCATGCCAGGGCCCGATCTAGAACTTGTTGCCGAGCGTTACCACCGCGCGCTGGACGCGTTCGTCCAGGGAAACCCCGATTTGGCGAAGGACCTGTTTTCGCGGCAGGAGGAGGTCACGCTTGCCAATCCGCTGGGTCCGCCTGCCCGTGGCTGGGCGGAGGTCGAGGCGGCCATGGACCGGGCGGTATCGCATTTCAGGGAGGGCGAGCCGATCCGGTTTGAACGGATTTCGACCTACGTCGCGACGGAGCTGGCCTACATCGTCGAAATAGAGCGGACCCGGGTGAAGGTCAGCGTGTCCGATGCGGCGTCCCCAATCTCGCTGCGGGTCACGACGATATTCCGGCTGGAGGACAGCACGTGGAAGATCATCCACCGTCACGCCGATCCCATCACCTCCCCGCGGACCATCGACTCGATCGTCGAACAGTAGCCGGCAGCCGGCCGGCGGCAGGCGCCGCGGGCCCTCGACTCCATCGTCGGGCACTGGCCGGCAGCCGGCCGGCGGTCAGGCGCCGCTGACCCTCGAGCGGAGGAATTCGGCAGCAGGGCCGGCGAGCGATGCCCCAATCTCCGCCGCCCCTCGTTTCCGGCCCTTGACGTCGAAGGAATGGTCGCCGCCTTCCTGCCAGGCGAGCACGGCATTCGGGCCGATGCGTGCGACGACGGATTCGAGCAGTTCCGGGGTTGCGAAGGTATCGCGGGTGCCCTGCAGGAACAGCATGGGCAGCGTGAGGCCATACAGGTGCTCGTCGCGCAGCTTGTCCGGTTTCCCCGGCGGGTGCAGCGGATAGCCCAAGTACACGAGGCCGGCGGCCGGCATTCCCTCCGCCACGGCCATCGAGGCCATGCGGCCGCCGAAGGATTTGCCGGCCGCCCACAGCGGTTCACCTTCGGACCGCGCTGCCGCTTCCCGCATGGCCGAACGCCACGCCACGATGGCAGCCGGCGGGCGGTCCGGAAACTTCCCGCCGGCCTCCCGGTAGGGGAAGTTGAAGCGCAAGGTGGCTACGCCGTCGTCGTTCAAGGCGCGGGTGAAACCGGACAGGAACGGGTGGTCCATGCCCGCGCCGGCCCCGTGGGCCACCACCAGCGTGGCGAAGGGGGACTCGGGTCGGGCGTAGACACCGGAGACGGTGGTGTCGCCGACGTCGATGGTCACGGGGGACTCGGTGATAGGCATGCTCCCATCATGCCCTCGCCAGAAGCGAGTGTGTGTGTTTAGGTGTTTCCATGGCCAGCGAACAGACAACGCTGACGGTCGACGGACCGCACGGCGAGCGCGAGGTGCGCATTTCCAGCCCGAGCCGGGTGATGTGGCCCGAACTCGGGATCACCAAACTGGATCTGGCGCGCTACATCGCGGAGGTTGGCGAGGCCTTCGTCCGCGCCAACGGCGACCGGCCGGTGTCGTTGCAACGGTTTTCGAACGGGATCGACGGCGAGCAGTTCTTCTCCAAGAATCCGCCCAAGGGTGCGCCCGAGTTCGTGCGGTCGGTGATGGTGGTGTATCCGAGCGCCCGGTCGCACCCGCAACTGGTCCTCGACGAGCCCGCCGCGGCGGTGTGGGCGGTGCAGATGAACACCGTGGTATTCCACCCGTGGCCCTCGCGCGCGGGGAACTCCGACAACCCGGACCAGCTGCGCATCGACCTGGACCCGCAGCCGGGGACCTCGTTCGACGACGCCATCCCGGTGGCGATCGAACTGCGGTCGGTGCTGGCGGAGGCCGGACTCAACGCGTTCATCAAGACCTCCGGAAACCGCGGGCTGCACATGTTCGCGCCGATCGAGCCGACGCACGAATTCCTGGACGTGCGCCACGCCGTCATCGCCGCGGCGCGGGAGATCGAGCGGCGGATGCCGAAACAGGTGACGACGTCGTGGTGGAAGGAGGAGCGCGGGGAGCGGATCTTCGTGGACTTCAACCAGGCCAACCGCGACCGGACCATGGCGGGTGCCTACAGCCCGCGGGCCCTGCCGAACGCGGCGGTGTCCTGCCCCATCGCATGGGACGAACTCGAAACGGCCGACCCGAAGAACTTCACGATCTCCACGGTTCCGGACAGGTTGAAGACAACCGGCGACCCGTGGGCCCGCATGCATGATGAGCCGGGCAAGATCGACGTCCTGCTCCAGTGGTGGGAACGCGACCTCGCCGCGGGCTTGGGGGAGATGCCCTTCCCGCCCGACTATCCGAAGATGCCGGGCGAGCCGCCGCGGGTGCAGCCCAGCCGGGCGCGCAAAAAGGACTAGCGGCCCGCCAACCTGATGGAGACCGCCCTCGGCGACTGCCGCCCCTGGCCCCTATTCGAACCTAGACGGGTCGCCGGCCCCGTAACGGACCACTTCCGCAGTGCCACCGGAATAGTCGACGACCGTGGAGGGCTCGGACCCGCAGTCGCCGCCATCCACCACGGCGTCCACCACGTGGTCGAGCCGGTCCTTGATCTCCCAGCCCTGGGTCAGCGGTTCCTCCTCGTCCGGCAGCAGCAGCGTGCTGGAGAGCAGCGGCTCGCCCAGCTCCGCCAGGATCGCCTGCGCGACGTTGTTCGCCGGAATGCGGACGCCCACGGTCTTCTTCTTCGGATGCATCAGCCGGCGGGGAACCTCCGCGGTGGCCGGCAGAATGAAGGTGTAGCTTCCCGGCGTCACGGCCTTGATGCTGCGGAAAACCTTGTTGTCGACATGCACGAACTGGCCCAGCTGGGCAAAGTCCTTGCAGACCAAGGTGAAGTGGTGCTTGTTGTCGAGCCGGCGAATGGTCCGGATCCGTTCCAGGGCGTCCTTGTTGCCCAGCTGCGCACCGAAGGCATAACAAGAGTCGGTCGGGTACACGATCAGCGCGTCCGACCGGACAAGGTCAACAATCTGGCCGATCGACCGCGGCTGGGGATCCTGGGGGTGTACGTCGAAGTATCTCGCCATTCCCCGAGCTTACGGCCACGGGCGCGGTTGATGCATGAGCGGAGCATCCTGTCCGGGCGTCGGTCTCAGGAAGGGACCGACTGGTCCATCCACCACTCGCTGAAGTGGGTTGCCCGGCCTTCGCCGTTCAACCGGATCACCCACAGATTGCTGTAGGTGCGTCCGTCCCGGTAGGCAGTCGTTCCCTCCACCACGGAGACGTCGTCGGTCACGGCGACTTCGTGCCACTCGAAGGTCGCCGCGCCGGGCTCATCCTTGCGGGCCAGCCACTGCTGGACGATGCTGTCCCGGCCACGCCACGGGTCCGTCCACGGCTCCGGCCGGTACTCGGCGTCGTCGGTAAACAGGGCTCCGATCTGATCCGGGTCATTGGTTTCCCACGCCTGCCGGTAAGCGGTGATCCATGCCGCCGTCTTCCCCTCCATCCCACCGTTGTACAGTGGCGGCCGCAGGCCGACAACCCCGGCATCCCCACCGGCCGCGTGCGGACCGATAACCCCGTCTTTCCCGCGGGCCGCATGCCACGCTTCCGCTGGTTGAACCCGCTGGCTAGCATGGGGCCCATGGCCCGGACTATCTACTACGTCGGCAGCTCGGTGGATGGGTATATCGCCGACCGCAGCAACAAGCTCGACTGGCTCACGCAATTCAACGACGCCGCCGGCGTCCAGGACAGCTTCGAAACCTTCATGCAGCGCATAGGGTCCATCGTCATGGGCTCAGAGACGTACAAGTTCGTGCTGGAAGAGGCACCGGAGGCATGGCCCTACGGCTCAACACCCACCTGGGTTTTCACGCATCACGAACTGCCAGGCATCCCCGGAGCAGACATCACGTTTGTGCGAGGTGACGTGGGTATCTTCCACGACGACATCTGCGCCGACGCCGGCGAGAAAGATGTGTGGCTGGTCGGCGGCGGTCAACTTGCCGCGCAGTATGCGTCGGCCGGCCTGCTGGACGAACTCATCCTGACGTTGGTACCGGTAATGCTGGGCGGAGGACAACCGCTGCTACCCGTTACCAGCACGACGGCGCCGGCCCGGCTGCGCGGCAGCCGCACCTTGGGCGACTTGGTAGAGATGCACTACGACCTAAATCCGGTGGCGGTCTAGCTTCGCGCCTGCGCGGGGCCCCCGCGCGGTCCTCTTTTGCATGGCCACTGCCTGCTGTCAGGCGTCCGCGGTGCGCCCGCTTAGGTCCCTCAGCCTCCGCAGTCCGCCTTAGTCTTCCGATATTGACCAAGGGGCTCAGGCCTCGCCTTCCTCAATAGCGTCCTCCTGCGTTCCTGCATCGCCTGTGTCCCTGCTCGACTATCCAGACTCACGGCCCGATACCACTCATCCGCGGCTTTCAGCGGGGAATTTCTGCATCGCCCGAAACTGTCAGTGGCGGCGGATAGCCTGTTTTCAGTAGCAGTTGAGCACCATCGTTGGCCGCCGGGTTGTGGGTTTGCCGGCGGCGTCTGCGGATCCGTGCAGGGTTCGTGACCGCTCGTAGTCGAGGCCATGCAGTATGCATGCTGAAGATTGAGACGCTGAGATGTTTGATCCGGCCGTACCCGATCCTCCCGCCGCAGCATCGCCTGCTGCAGGACCTGTCGGAGACCCGTCTGCCCCAGCCCGGTCTGCCGTAACGTCGTCTGCCGCAACCCGGGACGCCGCAGCATCTCCTGCCGAAACCCCGTCTGTCACAACCCCGGCCGCCCCGGTGTCACCTGCCGGCAGCGGTTCGAGGCGGGAGCCCGGACCGGCCTCGGCACCGCTGGATTCTGCCGCTGTTCGCGCTGCGGCCGTTGCCCTCGAGGGCATTGATCTGGGTGCGTCGGAGCGGGAGTTGGTGGAGGAGCTGACGGCGTTGGAGGGTTTGAAGGCTGCCGCCGCGGCCGCGCAGGCCAGGGTGCAGGTCGCGCTGGAGGAATCGGTGCGTGCCCGCCGTGCCTGCGCCGGGATCCCGAAAGACCGGCAGGGCGCCGGGGTGGCCGCCCAGATCGGGTTGGCCCGGCGCGAGTCCCCGCACCGTGCCGCGGTCCTGCTGAA